>CAJBSR010000410.1 GCA_903958285.1 uncultured Sphingomonadales bacterium | reverse complement strand
GAACAAAAGCTGCGTGCAACCGAGACCAACCTCAACCGGTTAAACGAAGTCCTTTCCGACATGGAGCAAAGGGCCGGCACACTCCGGCGGCAGGCGCGGGCGGCCGAACGCTATCGCAAGCTTTCCACCGACATCCGCATCGCCGAAGGGCGGCTGATCTTTGCCCGCTGGCGCGATGCCGCCGCCGCTGCCGACAAAGCCAAGGCCGAAGCGGCTGTCGCTGAAGAGGCCGTGCAAAAGGCCGCCGAAGTCCAGCGCGCGGCTGCGGCCTATCACGCCCAGTCCGTGACAACCTTAGGCGACCTTCGCGTCGCTGCCATCTCCGCGCGCGACAAGGCGAATGAGGCAGGGCACAAGCTCGCCGCCCTGCGCACCGAGCGTCAGGCGCTGGACCGGCGGATCGCTGATCTGGAAGCGCAAGCCGAACGGCTTGAGGCGGACCGCGCGCGCGAAGGCGAACTGGCCAATGACGCGGCCCAAGCGCTCGCCCGGCTCGACGCCGAAGCCAAGTCGCTCGACGCGCGGATCAAATCAGCCGAGGCGGGCCGCCCGCAATTGATTGAACGGCTGGCCACGGCCGAAGCCGCCGGTCGAGATTCCGAAGTCGCGCTCGCCCAAGCGCTGTCCGCACAGGCCCGCGAACAGGCTGAAGCGCGTGTCGCAGACGCCGCCATGGCCGCCGCCGCACAGCGACTGGAACGCGCCCAGCGCGACACAGCGCAGATTGAGCAGCAAATGGCAGCACTCGGCGATGATGCCCCGCTGCGCGCTCAGTTAGATGCCGCCCAACTTGCCAGCGCGGAAGCCGATGCCGATACGCAAACCGCCCAAAAGGCGATGGCCGATGCCGATGCTGCGCGCGAAGCGGCCTCTGTGTCCCGCGACGCCGCACAGTCGAACCTTGCCTCGGCACAAGCCGCTTTGGCTGCCCTCGAAAGTGAAATGCGCGCGCTGGAAAAGGCCGTGGCACAGGGTAGCAGCGGCAACCGGGTGCTTGATGCGATCAAGGCCCAGCCGGGGTTTGAACAGGCACTGGCAGCAGCCCTCGGCGATGATCTCGACGCTGCACTGGGGGCCGATGGCAAGCGCGGCTGGACCGGCGCAGAGGTGCAAGTCAGTGACCCCAAACTGCCCGCAGGCGCTTTGTGTCTTGCCGATAAAGTGACAGCCCCGGCAGCGCTCGCTCGCCGCTTATCGCAGGTCGGTGTGGTCGACAGCGATGATGGCGCGCCGCTTGCGGTCGGCCAGCGGATCGTGACCAAGGAAGGCCGCCTGCGGCGCTGGGACGGCTATGTCGCAACGGACCTTGGTGCCGCTGCCGCAGAACGGCTCATCCGTCTCAACCGCCTCGATGCCTTGCGCGCAGACGTACCGGGTGCCCAAGCCTCAGTTGATTCTTTAAAAACCAGTGTCGCGACCGCCCAGACCGCAATGGAGACAGCGCGGACATCCGCTGAGGCCGGTCGCCGCGCCCTTGCCGATGCCGAAAGCCGCGCGCGGCAAGCGGCGCGCGATGCGGATCAGGCGCAGCAGGCGCTCGAACGGCTCGCCTCCCGCAAATCGGAAATGGCCGAACGGCTCGACCGCGTCGCTAAGGAACGCGCCGAGGCTGAAGCCGAAGCCCGTGCCGCACAGACCGCACGACAGTCTCTGCCGGATGGCAGTGCGACGGCACAGCAGGTCGCGACGCTCCAGACCTCTGCCGAATCAGCGCGCGCCGTTGTCGCGCAGTTAAAGGCCGAAAGCGCGAGCCTTGATCGCAGCATCGGCGAGGACCGGGCGCGGCTTGATTCAGCACAGGCCGAACATCGCAACTGGAAATCCCGCGCAGGCGAGGCCGCCCGCCGCATCGATGAAATGACCAAGCGCGCCAAGGCCGCCGAAGCCGAGGCGCTCACGCTGGCCGATGCGCCTGCCAAGCTGGACGCGCAGATCGCGGCGCTTGAAACCGATGTGACCGCCCTGTCCGCCACTGCGACCGAAGCCGTTGCCGCTGAACGTGCCGCCGAAGCCGAACTCCGCAAGCTGGAGGCGCATTTGGCCGAAGCCGGAGAAGCGCTGGCAGCCGTCCGCGAAACCCGTGCAGGCGCCGTCGCGCGCGCAGAAAATCAGGAACTGCGCCGCATCGAAATGGGCCGTGTGTCGGGCGAACGCTTTGAATGCCCGCCGCCGCTGCTCCCCGAAAAGGCAGGGTTTGATGCCGACACCGTTCGCCATGCCGAAGCCGAATCGTCGGACCATGACCGGCTGATGGCGGATCGCGAACGGCTCGGGCCCGTCAACCTTGTCGCTGAAACTGAGCTCGCCGAAATTGAAGGCGAACATAGCCGCTCCATCGTTGAGCGTGATGAACTGATCGAGGCCGTCAACCGTCTGCGCGGCTCGATCGGCAGCCTCAACCGCGAGGGTCGCGCCCGGCTGCTTGATGCGTTTGAGCGGGTCAACGGCCATTTCGAGCGCCTCTTTTCAACCCTGTTCAATGGCGGGGCGGCGCACCTTGCGCTCATTGACAGCGATGATCCGTTGGAAGCGGGACTGGAAATCTTCGCCCAGCCACCGGGCAAAAAGCTCCAATCGCTCACGCTGCTGTCGGGTGGGGAACAGGCGCTGACAGCGGTCGCTTTGATCTTTGGTTTGTTCCTGACCAACCCTGCACCCATCTGCGTCCTCGATGAAGTCGATGCGCCGCTCGACGATGCGAATATTGAACGCTTTTGCGGGCTGCTCGATGTCATGTCGCGCGACACAGACACGCGCTATCTGATCGTCACCCACAATGCCGTGACGATGAGCCGCATGCACCGCCTGTTTGGCGTGACGATGGTCGAACGCGGCATCTCAAAGCTGGTCTCTGTTGATCTGGGCGGGGCGGAAGAACTGCTCGCCGCCGAATAGGGAGTGCCGCATATGGACATCGCCTTTCTGCTGTTCCCCGGTGTCACCCAACTCGATCTGACCGGGCCGGCCCAAGTGCTGTCCCGCCTACCCGGCGCACGCGTCCATCTGGTTTGGGAAAATCTTGACCCCGTGCCGACCGATGCCGGTTTCTCGATCCTGCCCAATGCGACCTTTGCGGATATGCCATCGCCAGATCTGCTTTGCGTGCCCGGCGGCATGGGCATTGCCGATGTGATCGACAATGAGGCCGCGCTTGGCTGGGTGCGCCGCGCGGGGGCAGAGGCGCAATGGGTGACGAGCGTGTGCACCGGCGCGCTGATCCTTGGCGCCGCAGGCCTATTAGAGGGCTATCAGGCGACGACGCACTGGGCCTGGCATGACAAGCTGGCGCTGTTCGGGGCAACGCCAGTTCACGCGCGGTCCGTGATGGACCGGAATCGGGCGACGGGCGGCGGCGTAACGGCGGGCATTGATTTTGCGCTGGCGCTGACTGCCAAGATTGCGGGGGACACCATCGCCCGGACCATTCAACTCGCGCTGGAATATGATCCGACACCGCCCTTCAATGCAGGCTCCATCGAAGGGGCCGGGCCGGAGATCGTTGCGGCCTATACAGACCGCGCCAACCGCATTGCGCCGGACCGGATCACGCGATTGGACGCGGCGGCGCGCAGGCTTGGCTTTACCGCCTGATCAGGCAGCCTGTTTCCCGACACCATATTTGCGCATCTTTTCAATGAGCGTGGTGCGCTTCAGCGTCAGGAGGCGTGCCGCTTCGGAAATGACCCCGTCGGCGGCTTCCAGCGCCATTTGAATGCGCTCCTGTTCCATCGTTTCCACCAGCACCTTCAAATCAATCGGCGCATGCGGGTCTGCAGGCACCGTGTTGACGGTGCGCGCGTGGGAGGGCGACGCCTGTGCCGCTGCTAAGGGGAACGGTGTAACCGGCACAGGCGTCTCTTCGGCGCGCGATATGGCTTCTGCGCGCGCGGGAAGATCAACAATACGAAGCGGGCGGCCCGAGCGGAGGCCGAGCAACTGTTCAACTTCATCCGAGCCGATGGTCATGCCACCGAACAGGATGTCAGCACGCTCCACAACGTTGCGCAGTTCGCGGACATTGCCCGGCCATTCATGCCCCATCAGGCGCATCATGGCATCACGGTCAAAGGTTGCGCGCGACGGGCCACCGCGGGTCTTGCGGAAATGGGCGATGAGGAGAGGAATGTCTTCCACACGTTCAGCAAGCGCAGGCACGCTGATCGGCACGACGCCAAGGCGGAAATAGAGGTCTTCGCGGAAGCGGTTGTCGCGGATGGCGTCGTCAATATTCTGGTGCGTGGCGGAAATGATACGCACGTTCGCAGCAATTGGCGCGCCGCCACCGACACGCTGAACCAGCCCGTCTTCCAGCACGCGGAGCAGCTTCACCTGCATATCGAAACGCATGTCGCCGATTTCGTCGAGGAAGAGCGTGCCGCCATTTGCTTCTTCAAAGCGACCGATGCGGCGCGTGGCCGCCCCGGTGAAAGCGCCACGTTCATGCCCGAACAATTCGGACTCCATCAGCTCTGCCGGAATGGCACCGCAGTTGAGGGCGACAAAGGTTTGGCTTGCCCGTGTGCTCGCCGCATGGATCGCTTGCGCCACCAGTTCCTTGCCAGACCCCGAAGGCCCCGTGATCAGCACCGACGCAGTGGTCGGCGCGACCCGGGCGATAATCTGGCGCAGCGCACGGATCGCCGGGCTGTTGCCGACGATCAGATCATCGTCTTCCAGAACCTCTGTTGACCTACGTGTTGCGACCTGCACCATTTTTGAACCCACCTGTTTTTGTCCGGATCGGACACGAACCAAGTGCGTTTCCCGCAGTTAACAAGGTCTAAATTCTGGCCTTTTCAGGCCCGACAACCGAGGCCGTATTGAGGGTATTTCATGCCATTATGGTGTGACTACTGCGGTAATTTTACCTAAGTGTTTGTACGATCACGATCCTGTCCAGTTGGGCGCGCGCTTCTGGGCAAAGGCGGCCGCCCCTTCTCTTGCATCGCTTGATGTAAAGACTTTGGCAGTCAGGGCGTACTGGTTCTTCCATTGTTCTGCCTGTGACCAGTCCTGCTGTTCGCGAATCACCTTCTTGGATGCTGCCACAGCCAGCGGGCCATTGGCGCTGATCGCTTCAGCCAGCTGCAAAGCACCCTCCAACGCGACGCCTTCGACGACGCGGTTGATAAGACCCATTTCATAAGCGCGCTGTGCCGAAACGAATTCACCAGTCAGG
>CAJBSR010000409.1 GCA_903958285.1 uncultured Sphingomonadales bacterium | reverse complement strand
GGGGAGCGGCTGAAAAGCCTTCGCAGTGAACCCCTTGTCCACTTTCTGGTGGCGGGGCTTCTGGTCTTTCTGGTCGCAAGCTGGCGGGGCGGGTCTGTTGATCCCGCTGACCGGACGATCACCATTGATGCGCCGCGCGTCTCTTGGCTGGCCCGACAATTTGAGCAGACCTGGCAGCGCCCGCCCCGCCCGGCGGAACTGGATGCCCTCATCCGCGAATATGTGATGGAGGACGTCTATTATCGGGAGGCGATCCGGCTCGGCCTGGATCAGGATGACCCTGTCATTCGACGCCGACTGCGGTCCAAGATGGAGTTTCTGGCCGCCTCGCAAGTGGAAAGCGTGATCCCGGATGAGGCCACCCTGCAAAAATGGCTGGATGATCATCCTGCGCGTTATGCCGGGAAGGCGCGTTTCAGCTTTGATCAGGTCTGGATCGGCAGCGCGGCAGACGATGACTCCGCGACCGCCGCACCTCAACTGCTCGCCCGTCTAAAGCGGGGCGAAAGCCCGGCGTCCGTCGGCAAGGCGATCTCTTTGCCAGTGTCTCTCGATAAGGCCGACAGAGCCGATATCGCCCGCCGGTTCGGTGATGACTTTGCCGAAGCCCTTGCAAAGGGCCGTCCGGGCGATTGGTTCGGGCCTGTGCCATCGGGCTATGGCCTGCACCTCGTCCGTATCCGTGCCGCTGACGTCGAGGCGCAGCCCAAGCTGGCTGACGTGCGCCAGCAGGTTGAAAATGACTGGCGGTCGCAAACCCTGACCGAACGGCAGGCCCGCGCCTATCAGACGCTGCTCGACGGCTATACGGTGAAGATCGCCAAGCCGTGAGGATGCTAAGGCTTCTGTTCGCGCTGCTGGCGATGCTCGGTGGGGCAGGGGCTGCCCATGCCGATGAACTGCGCCCCGGCTATCTGGAACTGACGCAACTGACGACCGCGACTTGGCGCATGACATGGAAGGCGCCGCTGCGCACCGGACTCGTCAGTCGCGCCGCGCCCATTGCTCCTGCAAACTGCAAGGCGGATGCCGGCACGCGGGAGATGACATCGACCGGGCTTCTCGTCATCCGCACATTGACCTGCACGGGCAACCTTGCGGGCAGGTCTGTCTCGGTTGCGGGGCTTGATGCGACTGTCACTGATGTACTCGTCCGCGTCGCGCCGCTGGGCCTGCCGGTGCAAACCAGCCGACTAACCCCCGACAACAGGGTGTTCAACATCGCCAAGAAGGCGGACCGGTGGGAGGTTGCCCGCACCTATTTCGTGATTGGCGTTGAGCACATCGTGTTCGGCTTTGATCATCTGTTCTTCGTGCTCGCGCTCGTTCTGCTGCTGCAACGCGGGTGGATCGTCGCGCAGGCGGTGACGGCGTTTACCGTCTCCCACTCCATCACTCTGGTCGGCACGACGCTGGGCTTTCTCGGCCTGCCGCAGCGGCCGGTGGAGAGCATCATTGCGCTGTCCATCGTGTTTCTGGCGGTGGAGATTGTGAAATCCGGCGATGGCACGCCGCGCCTGTCGCAGCGCATTCCCTGGGTCGTCGCCTTCCTGTTTGGCCTGCTCCACGGCTTCGGCTTTGCCGGGGCCTTGAAGGAGATTGGCCTGCCGCAGGGTGAAGTGCCGATGGCGCTGCTCACGTTCAATCTGGGCGTGGAGGCAGGGCAGTTGGCGGTTGTGTTGGCGGCTCTGGCCGTTCTGGCGCTCATCCGCCGCGTGCGCCCGGCGGCGCTGCGTCCGCTGACGCTTGGGGTGACCTATCTGATCGGGATTACGGCGAGCTACTGGTTTATTGAACGGACGCTGGTTTAGGGGGGGGGTCATCCCGAACTTGTTTCGGGATCCATTCGCATCAACGGCAAAAGGTGAACCGCCATTTACTGGTGCATTTGCCGGGACCTGAGGTGTTGATGGATGCTGAAACAAGTTCAGCATGACGTTCGGCCTTTGGACGTCTAGAGGCCACCCCTCATGTCCGAGGAAGCAACATCCAGCAAAAGCCTTTGGCGCGCCGAGTTCCGCGCAACGCTGTCGCTTGCCTGGCCGCTGATCCTCGCCAACTTGTCGGGTGCGTTGATCCACGCGACGGATGTTGTGCTGCTCGGCAGGCTTGGTCCGGAGACGTTGGCGGCGGGTGCTTTGGCGACCAATCTCATCATGTCAGTCTCGATCTTCGGCATGGGGTTGATGATTGCGACCGCGCCGATGATCGCCTCGGAAATCGGGCGTAAGCGCAATTCGGTGCGCGATGTCCGCCGTACGGTGCGGCAGGGACTGTGGATGGTTGTCAGCTTCTGCGTGCCTGTTTGGACGTTGTTGTGGTTTGCCGAAGGCATCTTCCGCGGGCTTGGGCAGCAGCCGGGCCTGTCACGCGATGCGGCGCAGATGGTTCATGCCCTGATGTGGAGCATAGCGCCGTTCCTCGGCATGACCGTTCTGCGCTCCTTCCTGTCTGCCAAGGAACGGACGATCTGGACGCTCTACGTCACATTGTTCGGTGTCATCGCCAATGCCGTGCTCAACTACGGCCTGATCCTTGGGAATTTTGGATTTCCGCAAATGGGTCTGGTGGGCGCCGGGATCGGCAGCAGCATCGTCAACCTTGCCATGTTCGCGATCATGGCGGGTATTGTCGTGTTGCATCCCGATTTCCGCCGCTACCGTCTGTTCGGACGCTTCTGGCGGGCCGATTGGCCGCGCTACCGGACGATTTTCCGGCTCGGCATCCCCATCGGCTTTACGATGGGGTTTGAGGCGTCGGTGTTCAGTGCGGCGGTCTTCCTGATGGGGTTGATCAGCACCGCGTCGGTGGCCGCGCACGCCGTTGCGCTCCAGATTGCCTCGCTGACCTTCATGGTGCCGCTGGGCCTTGCGCAGGCGACCACGGTGCGGGTCGGCATGGGTTATGGTCGGCGGGACGCGGCAGACATGGGACGTGCCGGCTGGACAGGCTTCGTCCTCGGTGTCGGGTTCATGAGCGTGACCGCTATCCTCATGTGGCTGTTCCCGCGTCCGGTGATCGCCTTGTTCGTGGATGCAGGCACGCCGGACGGCATGGGCGTGACGCAACTGGCCGTCACCTTCCTCGCGGTGGCCGCCATCTTCCAAATTGTGGACGGTGCGCAAGTGATGGGGGCCGCCATGCTGCGCGGCCTGCATGATACGCGTGTGCCGATGCTCTTTGCCCTATTCGGCTATTGGGTGATCGGTATCGGCGTGGGCGCTGTGCTCGCCTTCCCGATGGGTCTGGAAGGTCTGGGCGTCTGGATCGGCCTTGCGACCGGGTTGGCCGTGGTCAGTGTGCTGATGATTTGGCGCTGGTCGCGGCGGGAGAAGTTGGGGCTTGTGCCTGTTTCTTTAGCTGGTTGAACTGGTTGGCTAAAGTCATGAGATTGCGAATACGCTCTTCAAAATCTTCTAACGTCAGCACCAATGGTCTTGCCTGAGCATTTCCCGTATTGATAAACTTCCAGCCTTGTTTTTGATCGCTTGGTGATGTTCCACAGAGTTTGGCGTGAACGATCGAATTGCGTTCTTCAGCCAATACAAGGGCGTTCGCGAAGGCCCTCTGCGCGAACTTAGGGTTCCCGAAACAGCTAAGTTCCTTTTCACCAATCTTCCCGAGGCGCTGGCCGATGGGTGCCGTTTGGCAAACTTCGATCTTCAACTGGGCCAAGAGAGCGTTGATTGAGATTTCCAACTTGGCGAATGCGTCCAACAGGCGGCTGCGCTCTAGGTGGCCACTGGCCAAACTTTTGTCGCGCTTGCTGGTGGGAGTGAGATTTGGGTCTGCCTCAGCCATGACCTAGGACTAACGCAGGGCATCAAACAAATCGTAAAAGCCAAAAATTTCTCAGTCCCGAATCCTTGACGCTCGCCACCTCGCTACCCATATGCCGTCTCGTTAGCACTCGCGTCTTGTGAGTGCTAATCCACATTCACACTTCGAAAGAGGGTCATACACATGGCATTTCGTCCGTTGCACGATCGCGTGCTCGTCCGCCGTATTGAAGCCGTAGAAAAAACGGCTGGCGGCATCATCATCCCAGACACCGCCAAGGAAAAGCCACAGGAAGGCGAAATCGTCTCCGCCGGTTCAGGCTCCAAGGCCGAAGACGGCAAGGTCACACCGCTCGACGTCAAGGCTGGCGACCGCGTTCTGTTCGGCAAATGGTCGGGCACCGAGGTCAAGGTTGATGGCGAAGATCTGCTCATCATGAAGGAATCGGACATCCTCGGCATCCTCGGCTGAGGATCAGGGGGACGGATTTCCGGGGCTTGAGGGCCTCAAGTTCCTCCACTTCCAATTCAAACAGAATTTTTAAAGGAGCATCCAAATGGCTGCAAAAGACGTAAAATTCGGTCGTGACGCGCGTGAACGCATTCTGCGCGGTGTCGACATTCTCGCAGACGCCGTGAAGGTGACGCTTGGTCCTAAGGGCCGCAACGTCGTTATCGACAAGTCGTTCGGCGCCCCGCGCATCACCAAGGACGGCGTTACCGTCGCCAAGGAAATCGAACTTAAGGACAAGTTCGAAAACATGGGCGCACAGATGATCCGCGAAGTCGCTTCCAAGGCGAACGACGCAGCGGGTGACGGCACCACCACCGCAACGGTTCTGGCGCAGGCCATCGTTCGCGAAGGCATGAAGTCGGTTGCGGCCGGCATGAACCCGATGGATCTCAAGCGCGGCATCGACCAGGCGGTCGGCGTTGTGGTTGCAGACCTCAAGAAGCGGTCCAAGCCTGTTTCCGGCACGTCGGAAATCGCGCAGGTCGGCACGATCTCTGCCAATGGCGAACTCGAAATCGGCAACATGATTGCTGAAGCCATGGAAAAGGTCGGCAAGGAAGGCGTGATCACCGTCGAAGAAGCCAAGGGCATGGACAGCGAGCTGGACGTGGTTGAAGGCATGCAGTTCGACCGTGGCTATCTCTCGCCTTACTTCATCACCAATCCGGAAAAGATGTCGGTCGAACTGGCTGATCCTTACATCCTGATCCACGAAAAGAAGCTGTCGAACCTGCAGGCGATGCTCCCCATTTTGGAAGCTGTCGTTCAGTCGGGTCGTCCGCTCCTCATCATCGCGGAAGACATTGAAGGCGAAGCACTCGCAACGCTCGTGGTCAACAAGCTGCGTGGCGGCCTGAAGATCGCTGCTGTGAAGGCACCGGGTTTTGGGGATCGTCGCAAGGCGATGCTCGAAGACATTGCGATCCTGACGAAGGGCGAAATGATCTCCGAAGACCTCGGCATCAAGCTCGAAACCGTCACGCTTGCCATGCTCGGCCAGGCCAAGCGCGTCACCATCGACAAGGACAACACCGTCATCGTCGACGGCGCTGGCGATGCGGATTCCATCAAGGCCCGCACCGAAGCCATCAAGCAGCAGATCGAAATCACGACCAGTGATTACGACAAGGAAAAGCTGCAGGAACGTCTCGCAAAGCTTGCTGGCGGCGTTGCCGTTATCAAGGTTGGCGGTTCGACCGAAGTCGAAGTCAAGGAACGCAAGGACCGCGTCGACGATGCGCTGCACGCAACCCGCGCAGCCGTTGAAGAAGGCATCGTCCCCGGCGGCGGTACGGCCCTCCTTTATGCCACCAAGGCTCTCGAAGGCCTGAAGGGCGTCAATGACGACCAGACCCGCGGCATCGACATCATCCGCAAGGCCATTGTCGCGCCGCTGCGTCAGATCGCAACGAACGCAGGCCATGACGGCGCTGTCGTTTCGGGCAACCTGCTTCGTGAAAATGACGAAAATCAGGGCTTCAACGCCTCGACCGACGTCTATGAAAACCTCGTCTCCGCTGGCGTGATCGACCCGACCAAGGTTGTTCGTACAGCGCTTCAGGATGCAGCTTCAGTTGCCGGCCTCCTCATCACGACGGAAGCCGCGATCTCGGATGCTCCGGAAGACAAGGCCGGTGCCGGCATGGGCGGTATGCCCGGCGGCATGGGCGGCATGGGCGGCATGGGCGGAATGGATTTCTAATCCATCCGACCAACAGCCTAAAAGAATTGGGGCCGGGGAGAAATCTCCGGCCCTTTTCTATGGGAGCGG
>CAJBSR010000408.1 GCA_903958285.1 uncultured Sphingomonadales bacterium | reverse complement strand
CTAAGCGCGGACGGCTGTGGCTGAACGACGGTTCGTGTATCCGGCTGCGCCCTGAATATCCGGGGCATGTCTGGGCTTATGACTTTGTCGAGGGCCGAACCCATGACGGTCGCAAGTTCCGGATCCTTGCAATCATTGATGAAGCGAGCCGGGAGTGTATGGCCTTGTTGGTTGCACGCCGGATCAGAAGCGCTGACGTTCTGGCTATCTTAGCTGATCTGTTCGTCATCCACGGCCCGCCAGCGCACATACGGTCTGACAATGGCCCCGAGTTCGTTGCCACCGCCGTGAAAGGCTGGTTGGCACAGATCGGGGTGCAGACGCTTTACATCACGCCTGGCAGCCCGTGGGAGAATGGCTATTGTGAATCGTTCAACGGCAGCTTGCGCGATGAGCTGCTTAACGGCGAAATCTTCTACAGCCTTGCCGAAGCCCAAATCCTGATCGAGGCGTGGCGGCGACATTACAACACTGTAAGGCCGCACAGCTCGCTTGGCTATCGCCCACCCGCACCAGAAGCCGTTCCTTGGCCAGTGCCGTCCTCCGGTTCCGCTTCGCTCCACCTGCGACCAGCACTGGCCAAGGAGGCAATCATGCACTAACAATCAACACGGACCACTCAATGGGGGCCGGTCAACGTTCGCTCCCGCCTCAGCGAGGCGCAACGCAATCCCCCTGCCGATGCCGCCACCACCGCCGGTCACAAAGGCTGTTTGCCCAACGAGGCGGATGCGGTCGCTAATTGTTAGAGTCCACAAACGTCCTGCAATATTCAAGACGATGGCCATCCGGATCCAGAAGATAAAAAAATTCGGCGTCCTTGCCCTGTCGCACCCCATCGTTATCGATCGGGAAGCCTGGCAGTGGAGTGTCGTCAAACGCCGCGCCACGTGACGCAAGCTCTTTGCGCAACTGTCCTAGCGGTGTGCGGACCATCAGAGCAATCCCGACGCGTTGGGCTCCACTAACTCGCCTCCCATTCTTGTAAGGCAAAAGCCACAGTTTCACTCCACCGAGCCGGAAACAAACCATCGAGGTCGCTGCGCCTTGAAGCGACCGATCCTGGCCTTTGAATATCGGCGGCGCGCCAAAAATCCGTTGATACCAGTCGCAAGAAGCGTCAAGATTCGCCACGCGGATGTTCAGATCAAGTCGTGCGTTTAGAAGATCAGTCATGGTCATCGACCCCCATCACGGCACCGTTAACATAAGCGGCATAGTCGCTAACAAGATAGGAGGCGAGGTTGCCGACGGTTTCATCCGCCCGGTGGGTCAAGATACTATTTACGCGGATACCGTCGCGGGCCCATTCGACGCCCAAAGTTTTGGTAAGGTTGCCGAGTGCGCCTGCCGCCGCAGCCTGATCCACACCCGCTGATTGCTCCGGTGCTCCGACGAATAAAACTACGCCACCGGCTCCGCGATCCCGACAATGTTTGGCAAATTCATTCGCCTGCAAGAAACGCTGATCAAGCCCAGAATCGAGCGTCTGCCGCCACGCCTCATGGCTTTGTTTGTGCGCTGGCACATGCTCCGGTGCGGCGGCGATATGGATGAAGATGTTCGCTTCTTGCGTTCTTGATATCATCGCGCCAGCTGCCTTCAATGCAGCCTCTATTGCTGGATGCACGCCAGCCAGATGGACGGTCTTTCCATTCAGCCAGGCCATCACTGCCACCCCCAGGGACCAGCGGTTCGTTCCCTGGGCGGCACGAAATCCGGCATCATGAGCGACCGGCGAAGCGACTCCCCGCCATCTTGCACTATCACCTGACCTGTCATCCCACCGAACAACGGTGTGCAAGTTAGGGCAGAAAGCCAGCCAAACTCCCGAATGCGGCCAGTGCGGCCCGCCGGGATCATATTCTGCAAGGGAGCTATCGCTTCCGGCGCATCGCCATTGGTGGAACTGGCATGCGGAAAAAAGCCGGCGGCGATTGCATTGACTCGGATGCTCCATGGCTTCCAGTCGCGCGCCATTGCTTTGGTCATCGTCGCCTGTGCTGTTTTCGCCGCAGCGCTGTGAGCGTCCCCAGGAAAGCCGGTCCAGATATATTGCGCGCTGTTGTTGACGATGGCGCCGCCCTCTCCGCGTGCAATGCAGCGGCGGACCATTTCTGTCGAGCACATGAATGTGCCATCAATCGCAATCCGCGTCACTGCGTTCCAGGCGTTGATGGAGATGTTCTCCGCCAGAACGGGGAAATTAGCCCCGGCATTGTTCGCGAGCAGAGAAACAGGGCCCAGTGCACGCTCGGCTTCATCAAAAGCCGCCGCGACCGCCGCAGGATCGCGGACGTCGGCGTTCATGGCGTGAACTGCCGCGCCTAACGCGGCGATTTCGGCGGCGCCGGCCTCAGCGCGCTCCAGGCTGCGCCCCATGACGGCAACTTTGGCGCCGCCCTGTGCAAAAGCCTTGGCCATCGCAAGCCCCATGCCTGAACCGCCGCCAGAGACCAGCACGGTCTGGCCGGAAAAGATATCCGGCGGATAAGGTGGCGCTTCAAATGCAGGAGGCTCTGAAACGATATGGTGGGATGGCACAGCCATGGCTCTCTCCTTGGCGCACGGGCTTGCGTCGCGGCACAGCCCATGTCAACACCTGTACAACTAGGTAGGACAGGATGTGACTGAACAGGACTGCATCGACCGGGAAGCCATTCGCGATCTGATGGCTCGTTACACCTATAATGGGGATCGCGGTCGCATCGCAGATCTTGCTGCCTGCTTTGCCGAAGACGGCGTTCTCGAGTTTCCCGAATGGACGCCTGCAATGCCCCCTCTCGAACCATAAACCGGACAGTTAGCTCATCGCACAATGGTCGCCATCAACAGCATGAACTCGAGCGGGTGAACGGACGTCAGCTATTAAGGAGCCAGTAGTTACGAACGAACGGCAGCAATGTTAGCGGCAACAGCCAAGCGTCCTGACCGGCCTAAACGGCAGCTATTCATCTGTCCACGTAAAGAACCAGCCAGTCGGCTACCGGCCCACAACTAGACATCCATGGCTATTCTAGCTTGTTGTGCTGGCCTGCAGCTATGCTCCCCTCTGAACGAGCAGAATAATATGTAAGAAGGAAGTGTGGGTCCCATAACGCAGAATAGGGGGTGCCCCCCCGGTGGGGTCTCGTTTGGCTTGGTTTTTGACGGGGGTGGGGGTGTGTTGAACCAAGCGCTGCACCTATCGGGTAACGGTTATGGTAACTTATGCATCAATCAGATAAAATTCCCAGAATAACTGGGAAAACTGGCGGAGACGGAGGGATTCGAACCCTCGGTACCGGATTTACCAGTACGACGGTTTAGCAAACCGTTGGTTTCAGCCACTCACCCACGTCTCCGGATCGCAGCGGCGAGGGCGGGCTATAGCGAGGGGAGTTGCAGGCGGCAAGCGGGGATGCGGGGGTTTTTGCACTTCGCCATTTTGGCCCTGAACGCGCCGTTTCAGGCGGTCCGCCGCGTTTTTGACTCGGCTCATCGCCGGTTCATTGTCGCGGGGCGAGGCTTGGATTCTTCAGGGGACGCACAACCGGGGGCGCAGGGACGGGATTATGGGATACATGAACGGTCTTCGCCGGGGCATCGCGCTCCTTGCCGGTTTAGCGCTGGCGGTCTCCGCGCCGGTCTTCGCCCAGGTCGAGACGATCGACCCCAACGCCGCTTACGGTACGCCCGCTGCCACCGGCGAACCGCAGGCAGTGCCAGTCGGGCCGGAAGCAGGAGCGCAGGCTGATGTGCTTGCCAGCGATCCCCTCGCCCAGCCGTCGGTTGACGCAGGCGGCGCCCCGGCGGCTGCGGCAGATCCGGCAGCTGCTGCTGCCAACTCCGGCCAGACCTACCGCGAGGACGACCTCATCGGCGCGGCGGAAGGCGTGTTCGGCAAGGGCGCGCAGGGGCTGGCGATGATGATCCGCGATCTGCTCAAGAAGCAGGGCGAGCCCAACGGCTATATCGTGGGCCGCGAGGGCGGCGGGGCGTTCGTGGTCGGGCTGCGCTATGGTTCGGGCACGCTGCACCACAAGGTCGAGGGCGAAAAGCCGGTGTACTGGACCGGGCCGTCGATCGGGCTGGACGCGGGCGCGAATGCCGGGAGCACCTTCGTGCTGGTCTACAACCTCTATGACAGCGAGGAGCTCTACAAGCGCTTCCCCGCGGCAGAGGGGCAGGCCTATCTCGTCGGCGGCTTCAATGCGAGCTACCTGCGGCGAGGCGATGTCGTGCTGATCCCGATCCGCATGGGCGCAGGGCTGCGGCTTGGGATCAACGCCGGGTACATGAAGTTCTCGCACAAGCAGAAGTGGCT
>CAJBSR010000407.1 GCA_903958285.1 uncultured Sphingomonadales bacterium | reverse complement strand
CGTTCGGACTGGACGCGCGTGCCAACAGCGCACAACTCACCAAGCGACATGCTCGTGCTACCGCGCGGCAACGGATCTCGTTCTAAGACAACGACTTCGCACCCGGCTTCATGTGCAGCAAGCGCCGCGACCAATCCACAAGCACCGGCACCCGCGATGAGGATCGGCACGGTCAGTTCAAAGGAAGCCTCGCTGGCAGGAAGAAGTGTTGGGGGCGGGTTATTGGTCGACGGCATCTTCGAGGCTCCACAAAGTTTTTCTGTTGGGGTGTTGAGGTAGGTAAATGGTAGAGATGCATAAAATGGCGAGGGGCGGGCGATGAATGCGACGGGTGCGATTGCGAGCCATGCCGTTGGATTGAATTGGGCGGCCATAGATAGGCCGGCGCGTCTGGCCGCGGCGACATTCCTTCATGACAGCCTCTGTGTTGGTATCGCTGGTGCTAAAGCCCCCCATGCCGAGGATATATGGACAGCGGTTTCGCGCTGGTCTGGCCAAAGCGGGCATTGCCTCGTGCTGGGCCGCGCGGAACGCTTGACGCCTGCGGATGCAGCGTTCGTGAATGCTTTTCAGATCCATGCGCAAGAGTTTGATTGTGTCCACGAGCCTGCTGTCGTTCATCCCCTTGCAACCATTCTCGCCGCTCTTCTCTCCGATTTGGGAAGTGGGATGCCACGAACGGGTCCGGCGCTGTTGACCGCTCTTGTTGCCGGAGTAGATGTCGCTGTGGGATTGGGGCTGGCTGCAACGACACCTTTGCGCTTCTTTCGTCCTGCAACGGCGGGAATCTTCGGGTCCGTGGCCGCCCTCGCCAATTTGCGTGGCTGTGATCTGGATACAACGAAAAATGCGCTTGGTTATGCGCTGGCCTTTGCATCTGGGACGATGCAGGCGCATGTCGAAGGCAAACCAGCCTTGCCCGTCCAAATTGCGCAAGCGGCACGATCTGCCGTGCAAGCCATCGAATTGGCCGAAGCCGGACTGCACGGACCAATGGCAGCGATCGAAGGGCCGTTTGGCTATTTGCCATTGTTCGAAACCGGGTTTGATCTGACACGCCTTATCGACAGCCTTGGCGAAGGGCATCGGATTACCGAGGTCAGTTGGAAGCCCTTTCCAACCGGTCGCGCCGCGCATGGTGCGATCGTTGCCACCCAGGAGTTGATGCGTTCGCAAGGGCTCTGCGCGGCCAATCTGGAGGCGCTCGTTTATGAAGCGCCGCCACTGATACATCGACTTGTCGGCCGACCTGTAACGGAAACGATGAGCCCGGCTTATGCGCGATTGTGCTTCCCCTGGCTGGGGGCAGTCGTCCTCACGCGGGGTGCCGTCGGACTGGAGGATTTTAGCGATGAACGGCTGACGGATTCCGCCTTGTATAGGCTGGCGCAACGGATCCGCGTTGTCGCCAATGACGATCCTGATCCCGCCGCCTTTGTTCCTGCCTTTGCCGAAGCACGGATTGCCGACGGGCGGGTTTGCAAAGTCGGTGTCTCCGCCCAATTTGGCTCGCCGAATTGGCCTCTCAGTGCGGCTGAACATCTCGAAAAAGCTCGGGCATGCCTCGCTTTTGTGGGCATGGAGGCGTGTCATATTCGACTATCGGAACTCATCGTGGATTTGCCCCAAACGGCCGATGTCGGTGCTGCGCTCAATGCGGTTCTTCGCCACCCGAAACATTGAGGCTTTCTGCGGTTATATAGCGTGCCTCTTCGGAAGCCAAAAAGGCAACAGCATTTGCTGTGTCGTCGGGCAGGCCGGGGCGACCCATTGGAATTCGAGCAGCCATGTCAGCTAGATATTCTTCAACTGTCCGGCCCGTTTTCTCCGCAAAGTAGCTGTTCTGCCAAGCGCCGAGCCCGGTGGTGACGTGGTTCGGGCAGACATTGTTGATTGTGATATTGTGCTGTCCAAGCTCTATGGCTGCCGACCGCACAAGGCCAACAAGGCCGTGCTTGGAGGCACAATAGGCCTGCGCAAAAGGAAAGCCCGACTTCGCCGCCTGGCTTGCGATGTTGATGATGCGTCCGCCTTTTCCTTGCGCAATCATGCGCGCGGCAGCTGCCTTTATTCCATTGAAGCTGCCGGTGAGATTGACGTCGATTACCGCGGACCAATCCGCGGCCGAAACTTCAGCAAGCGGTTTCATTATATAACCGATGCCAGCATTGTTTACCCAGATGTCAATCGATCTGTATTGGGCAACCGCGTATTCGGCCAAGGCGTCCACCTGATCGACCTGTCGGACGTCGCATGCATGGGCACAAACGTCTGCGCCTCCCGCCTTAAGCTCCGCTGTAACCTGCGCCATGTCGTCGGCCGCCCCGATCATCCCTAGCGGCGTTGCGTCGTCAACGGGTCGACCTATATCGGAGATTACGATCCTAGCGCCATCCTCTGCGAGGCGGCGTGCAATCGCAGCCCCAAGACCGCCGGGGCGCCCTGCACCGGTGATCACCGCGACCTTTCCCAAAAGGCGCCCCATCAGAGGATCTCTGTTGTCAGGAATGTCGCTTCTGCCATCCCGGCAAATTCTGCGGCAATCTCTTGCATCTTTTCGGTAGCGACATCTTTGCCGAACATATCGGCGTCGGCGATGTCAATGATCTCGACATAGTCATACGGCGCAGCGCCGCCGCCAAGGACACCTGTCGCCCGAAACACATCAAAACCGGAAATTGAGGGCAGCGCACGGACCGTTGGTAAATCGCGGGACAGGGCCCATGCCCGATAATCCTCATGGCTGACCCCGGTTTTAAGAGAAAAAAGCACAATCAGCCGCATCTTGATTCTACTCCTCATTGATCCGATTTTTGACAGACTGCTCTCAGCGCAATGCTTGTCCAGGCCGTATCAAGCCATTTCACGCAATGGACCAAGCACACGGACAATAAACTCTCTCAGGGCCGCCTCTCGGGTCTGGTCAGTTGCGCTGTCACGGGCGATTTGATCCAAAGCTTCTTCGGTCAAGATGCCTTGTTTGGCGAGCAATGCCTTAAGGTTGGCAACGGCTTCATTCTGAAGCCAAAGCTCTGACGCGAGATTCAGGACGACGGGAACGAAGCGGTCCATTGCAGGATCGCTGAAGAATTGTGGCCGGCCATCAGGCCCATAGAGCCCTGAAGGCGCGTCATCGGGCTCACGATCTGCGCTCATACGGCTTTCCACGCTCCGAAGCCGAACCATTGCACGCCTTCGGCAAGACGGCCCGTGGTCTCTTGATCAACCAACAGAGGCGCAGATGCAGCCTCTTTGACTGCATCCGCGCCGTAAATACCTATGCTGGGAACAACAAACTGGAGATAATCAGAATCATTGAAGCCTCCAGCGCGGCACAACGCACGGGGATCTTGATCGCGGAAGCCTT
>CAJBSR010000406.1 GCA_903958285.1 uncultured Sphingomonadales bacterium | reverse complement strand
GACACGCACCCAGCCAGACGGCGCTCGCCAAAGCCGAAATTCTCACCGAGGCGCTTCCCTATATCCAGCGCTATGCGGGCCAGACCTTCGTTGTGAAATATGGCGGCCACGCCATGGGTGATCCGGAAGCGGCGCGCAATTTTGCGGAGGATATCGTCCTTCTGAAAGCTGTCGGTATCAACCCCGTCGTTGTGCATGGCGGCGGGCCGCAGATTGGCCGGATGCTCAAGCAACTTGGTATCGAATCGACCTTTGTCGGCGGCCTGCGCGTCACCGACAAGGAAACCGCCTATGTTGCGGAAATGGTTCTGTCGGGTGCCATCAATAAGGAAATTGTCAGCTGGATCATGCAGGCTGGCGGCCAGGCCGTCGGGCTTTCCGGCAAGGATGCCGGCCTTGTCACCGCGCGCAAGATTGAAGGTCGTGAAGCCGATCCCAACCGGGGTATCGAACGCAATGTCGATATCGGCTTTGTGGGGGAGCCGATTGCGGTCAACCCGAAGATCCTTGAAACATTGACACATAATGGCGTCATTCCGGTCGTCGCGCCCATTGCGCCTGACGCGAATGGCGAAACCTTCAACATCAACGCCGACACGATGGCGGGTGCCATTGCCACACATGTTGGAGCAGCACGCCTGTTCCTCCTGACTGATGTTGCCGGTGTTCTCGATAAGGACGGCAACTTGTTGACCGACCTTGATCCGGCGCGGATTGCCCAGCTTCAGGCCGATGGCACCGTCTCCGGCGGCATGATCCCCAAGCTGGAAACCTGCATCACGGCCGTCGAAGGTGGCGTGGATGCCGCTGTCATTCTTGACGGTCGCGTGCCGCATGTGACGCTGCTGGAAATCTTTACCCGTGGTGGGGCTGGGACGCTCGTCCACAAATAGGTGTCAGGCCAAATCCGGTAGCGACCAGTCAATGGGCACCTGACCGTTGGCGGAGAGAAACGCGTTCGCCTTCGAAAAGTGCCGACACCCCAGAAACCCGTTATGCGCGGACAGCGGGGAGGGGTGTGCCGCCTTCAGCACCAGATGCCGCGTTCCATCAACGAATGCTGCCTTCTTTTGGGCATAGGCGCCCCAGAGCATGAACACGACGGGATCGGCCTTAGCGTTCACGGTTTGAATGATCGCATCGGTGAACTCTTCCCAGCCTTTGCGCTGATGTGAAGCGGCCTGAGCGATTTCGACGGTCAGCACACTATTGAGGAGCAGGACGCCCTGCTTTGCCCAATGTTCCAGAAAGCCGTGCTTGGGCCGGGGAAGGCCAAGATCGCTCTCAAGTTCTTTATAGACATTCACGAGGGACGGCGGCGGCCGAACGCCCGGTTGAACGCTGAAGCACAGGCCATCGGCTTGGCCTTCCCCGTGATAAGGGTCTTGCCCCAGGATAACGACGCGGACCTTGTCCAACGGGGTCAGGTCCAACGCGCGGAGCCATTCGTCCTGCCTGGGGAAGATCTGTTTTCCGGCGCTTTGTTCCGCCGCGAGGAAGGACCTCAGCGCCTGCATCCTTGGGCTGGCGAGGTCTTCTGCCAAATGTGCATCCCAGCTTTCGGGAAGTATGATCTGATTGGTCATCACGCATCGGACGTGCGTTGGTCCTGCTTCGGAGTCAATCATATCTACCAGTTGCAGCGTCGGCGCATCCCCGCCATGAAACGCCGGAAGCAAAGAGAGGATGACATGGCCGATTACAACACAATCAAGGTCGATATCTCCGAAGGTATCCTGACCCTCACGATGAACCGTCCGGATAAGATGAACGCGTTCACCAGTGAAATGATGCAGGAGATGATTTCTGCGTTTGACGTGGCAGACGCAGACGATTCTGTTCGGGCTGTGATCGTGACAGGCTCTGGGGATCGCGCCTTTTGCGCCGGCGCCGACCTGTCAGCGGGTGCGAAGACCTTTGACTATGCCGACCGTGATGATCGCGACACGAATGCGGGCGCCGTCAACGCGGATGGGTCGATCGACCTGAGCCATGAAGATGCCCGCGATGGCGGCGGTCGGCTGACTCTGCGCATCTTCAATTGCAAGAAGCCTGTCATCGGCGCAATCAACGGCGCAGCTGTCGGCATCGGTGTGACGATGCAATTGCCGATGGATTTCCGTCTGGCCAGCAGCAGCGCGCGTTTCGGCTTTGTATTCGCGCGGCGTGGTATTGTGCCGGAAGCTGCCTCCAGCTGGTTCCTGCCTCGTCTGGTCGGCATCAGTCAGGCGTTGGAGTGGTGCTATTCCGGTCGTGTCTTTGGCGCTGAGGAAGCGTTGAAGGGTGGGCTCGTCCACTCGATCCACGCACCTGAGGATCTGTTGGCAACGGCGCGGGCCTTTGCGCACGAACTTACCGCGGAAAGTGCGCCAGTCTCGATCGCGCTGACGCGTCAGATGATGTGGCGCATGCTGGGCGCTGCTCACCCGATGGAGGCGCATAAGCTCGACAGCCGGGCGATCTGGGCACGCGGTGCAGCCGGAGATGCCAAGGAAGGCGTATCCTCCTTCCTTGAAAAGCGCCCTGCGGTGTATCCGG
>CAJBSR010000405.1 GCA_903958285.1 uncultured Sphingomonadales bacterium | reverse complement strand
TTTCCCGACTGAGCCCTGCGGCAAAGTCGAAGCTCAGGGCCGTTTGCACCCGCAAAACATATGTTTCTGGCCAGTTGATTCACCAAAGGGGTGATAAGCGCGCCGGTGTTGATTTCATCATTTCCGGCATGGTTCGGCTGGGAGCGGTTGGGCGTTCCGGCCAAGTCATTTCGGCTTTCATGCTGTCCGCGGGAGACATGTTTGGGGAAGTGACCGTCTTTGGCAGGCTCTCCCGGATGCAGGACGCCCATGCACATGGCCAGACCGTCATCGATCATCTGTCGGCAGCGCGGTTTCGCCTCTTTCTGGAAGAGTTTCCGGAAGTCATTGATCTTGTTTTGGAATTAATGGCGCTGCGTCAAGCGCGCGCCATCATTGCGATTGATGAAATTCTGAGGCTGCCCTTGATTGACCGGCTTGGACGGTTGCTGCTCGATCTCGACCGGTTGAACGGAAATGCCGGTGTTGTTCCTGTCGCTAAGAATGACTTGGCTGAACGGCTCGGTGCATCCCGCGTGGCCGTCAGCAACGCGTTGGCCCAGTTGGCCGCCCTAGGCTTTGTACGTTCAGGTTATGGCCGCGTTGATATTGCAGAGCCGGTTGCGCTGCAGGTCTGGCTATCACGCCGCAACGAAGCGCATCCAGCGGATGCAATGGCGCGCGATCAAGATTGACGTTTCAAGCTCACAATCATATGTTCTTATTTCGTTCACATTCGGAGGGGCCTGATGGCGCGCGTCCAAAAGCGCTTTGTTTGCCAGAATTGCGGCAGTGTGAGTTCCAAATGGGCGGGCCAATGCGTGGACTGCAACGAATGGAACTGCATCGTCGAAGACGCAGGTTCTGTCGTGACACCGTTTCGTGCCAAGCATGATTTGCAGGGCGGCGGCCAATGGATTGAATTGGTCGGGCTCGACACAAAGATTTCCCTGCCGGACCGGCTTTCAAGTGGGATCAAAGAGTTGGACCGCGCGTTGGGTGGCGGGTTCGTCGCAGGCTCAGCCACGCTCATCGGCGGCGATCCCGGTATCGGCAAATCAACACTTTTGCTGCAGGCGTCCGCGCGGCTTGCCAAAGAAGGCAAGTCGGTTGCCTATATTTCGGGCGAAGAAGCAACGGATCAGGTCAGACTGCGGGCGCGTCGCCTCGGCCTTGCAGATGCCCCTGTGATGCTCGGTGCCGCGACATCAGTGCGCGATATTCTGACGACGCTCGGTTCTTCGTCGCCACCGGCTTTGGCAATCATCGATTCCATCCAGACCATGCATAGTGATCTCATCGAAGGCGCACCGGGCACCGTCAGTCAGGTGCGGGCATCGGCGCAGGAGCTCATTCGATTTGCCAAGGAACGGGGTACAGCGCTGGTTCTCGTCGGCCATGTAACCAAGGATGGATCCATTGCAGGCCCGCGAGTACTGGAACATATGGTCGATACTGTCCTCAGCTTTGAGGGGGAACGCAGCCATCAGTATCGCATTTTGCGGGCCATCAAGAACCGCTTCGGCGGAACGGATGAAATTGGCGTTTTCGCAATGGAGACGGCGGGACTTTCCGAGGTAGGTAACCCGTCCTCGCTCTTCCTCACCGCACGCGATGAGACGGTAACGGGGACAACGGTATTCCCGGCCTTAGAGGGCACGCGCCCTGTGTTGGTTGAGGTGCAGGCGCTGACGGTGCGGCTGGCCAGTGGAGCCACGCCGCGGCGCGCGGTGGTGGGTTGGGACAATGGCCGCCTTGCCATGATTTTGGCTGTGCTTGAGGCACGCTGCGGCCTCTCTTTGTCATCAGCGGAAGTCTATCTGAATATTGCTGGCGGTTATCGCCTGTCAGACCCGGCTGCCGATTTGGCCGTGGCGGCGGCCTTGATCTCGTCTTGGACAGAACGACCCGTACCAATCGATACGATTGCATTTGGGGAAGTCGCGTTATCGGGAGAAATTCGGCCCGTGGCGCATTCTGCTTTGCGGTTAAAGGAAGCGTCCAAACTTGGGTTTGAAAGGGCGTTTGGCCCCGTTGGCTTGGATGCCAATGGCGGTGACATCAGGGTTCAATCTTTCCGGACGCTCGGCCAATTCGTTGACCATCTCCTCGCCCGGGGATAGCGATAGCGCATGACCGCACTCGATATCTTCGTTCTGCTCCTAATGGGCGGGGCTGGTTTGCTTGGCTTCAAGCGGGGCTTTGTAACTGAATCGCTATCCTTAGGGGCGTGGGTTCTCGCAATTGCAGCCGTGAAGGTGCTGCATGGGCCGGTGTCATCTCGTCTTGCCGGAATGGTTGGGACTGAATCTGGCGGCTCCGCCTTGGCCTTTGCCTTGATTTTCGGTCTGGCCATGTTTGCGGGGAGAATGATTGCGCGCAAGATCGGTGCTGAGACGAAAAGCTCGTTCATTGGGTCTTTTGACCGTGTGCTCGGGCTTGGCTTTGGCGTTGTGAAGGGTCTCATTCTGGCGACCGTCGTCTTTCTCTTCTGCGCCCTTATCTTTGATTTTGTGAGGGGCGCTGAAAACCGCCCCGAATGGATGACGCAGTCCCGCACATATCCGCTGCTCCGCGCCAGTGGTGATGCACTTATCGGATTTGTGAACGAACATCGCAGCAAGGCGGATTGAGGTGGCGAGCGCGCTTTATTCCAAAGACATATTGCGACTGGCGACGTCGATCCCGCATCTTGGGCGCTTGGCAGAGCCGCAAGGGACGTCTGAGCGGCGGTCGCCGGTCTGCGGTAGCCGCATAACTGTCGACGTTGTAATGGACGCAGAGGGCCACATTCTCGATATCGGACAAATGGTGAGCGCCTGCGCGCTGGGGCAGGCTTCGGCTGCCATTATGGGGCAATACGCGGTTGGACGTTCATCCCAACAACTCAACGAAGCACGGGATGCGTTGTCAGCTTGGCTGGCAGGTGAGGGGGCACTGCCGGAAGGGTGGCCGGGCCTCGATGTCTTTGTGCCCGCTCTGGGCATGCCGCGCGTCATGGAGCCATAAGGCTGCCGTTTGAAGCTGTTGCTGAAGCCGCGACCAGCGCTTTAGCCGATGCATGAATCGCTTCTGCTTGAGGCGGTTGTCCTGCTTGGTGCGGGGCTGGTCATGGTCATGCTGTTTCGCCGTTTTGGCCTAGGCGCCGTTCTTGGCTATCTTGTCGCAGGTGCGATTATTGGGCCGCATGGCCTCGGCCTTGCTGGCGGCGGAGAATCCAAGCTCGCCATCGCGGAAATTGGGATTGCTCTGCTGCTCTTTTTGGTCGGGTTGGAACTTAATCCGGCGCGGCTCTGGCACCTTAAGCGCGACATATTCGGCCTCGGCCTGATCCAGGTGCTGATTTGTGGTCTGGCTCTATCCGCAGCCGTCGCCCTGTTTGCCGGATTTACATGGGGTGCCGCCTTCGCACTGGGTCTGCCGTTGGCGCTGTCATCCACCGCGCAGGTGCTTCCGAGCCTTAAATCATCGGGACGTATCAACACCCCTTTTGGGGAACGTGCCTTTTCGATCCTGTTGTTTCAGGATCTGGCCATCGTTCCAATGATTACCATCATCGCGGCACTGTCGCGGGCGCCGGCTGATCCTGCAACGCCACCGGGCTATATGCTCGCGCTTTATACGATATTGGCGGTTGGCGGACTGGTGGCTGCCGGTCGGTTCGTGATTGCCCCTATCCTGCGCGTCGCCGGGCGGATGGGCGAACGCGAACTCTTCGTCGTCGTCGGTCTGTTCACCGTTCTAGGTGCCGCAGCACTCATGGAGGCGTTGCATCTTTCCACCGCTTTGGGGGCTTTTGTGGCCGGCGTGATGCTCGCCGACTCTCCCTATCGGCATGAGATTGAAAGCGACGTGGAGCCGTTTCGCTCAATCCTGCTCGGATTGTTCTTCCTTGCGGTTGGGATGGTGCTCGATATTCCAGCGATCCTCCAAAATCCCGGCTTCGTCTTCGGCATGGCGGCGCTGCTGATTGGTATCAAAACGGGCATCATTTGGGCAATTGCCCGCGCCTTTGGCGTCGGTGGGCGACAGGCCTTGGGGCTCGGCCTGTTGCTGAGTCAGGGCGGGGAATTTGGCTTTGTCCTTTTCGCCCAAGCGCAGAATGCCATCTTGATTGAGCCTGAAGCCGCAAGCCTCTTCAGCGCGATCGTCACGCTGTCGATGGCAACGACCCCCTTCCTGCTGATGATCGCCCGTCGATTTGAATTCTCGCAGGATGTACCCGGTGATTTGCATGAGGGGCCGGAACACGCATCCCAGGCCAAGGCAATCATCGTTGGTTTTGGCCGGTTTGGGCAGACCGTGGCTCAAATCCTTATGGGTCGCGGTCTTTCGGTGACGTTGATCGACGTTAAGCCCGCGCAGATTGAACGGAGC
>CAJBSR010000404.1 GCA_903958285.1 uncultured Sphingomonadales bacterium | reverse complement strand
CCGCCTTTCAAGTGGCCCGCACCTCCATTGACCAATTGATGGACAAGGAATGGCCCGAGGAAAAGCGCCTCCGCTTCCTTGCGTTAGCGGACTCGCACCCCGAACTGCGCGGCATCCATGATTTGCGTACCCGCACCAGCGGCACGTCTGACTTTGTCCAGTTCCACGTCTGGGTCGACCCAGCGATGACCGTGTCCGAAGCCCACCGCGTCATGGACGAGATTGAGGCGAAGCTGATGGCCGAGTTTCCGGGCACCGAGGTGATCATCCACCCCGACCCCGATGGCCACCCGGCCGAAGAGCGCGGCGAGCTTTAAGCCGCGGCGAAGGCGGCCATTTGCGCCTGTGCCTTGCGGCTTTCGGGGAAGGTGAAGATCGGCCAGTCGTGGATCATGCCGTCCATCTCCTGATAGTCGACCGACGGCAGCTTCGCCTTCAGCGCGCGCGCATCCACGACCAATATGTCGCTCCCGCCGCCGAACGACAGGATCGGCGGCAGGCCCGACCAATCGGCATGGATTGGGCTCACCCGCGGGTCTGAAACCTCCGCATCCCCTGCATAGAGCCGACCTGCATCGCGCAGGCCGGGGATGGTCAGGATCGCATCGCGCTTTTCGATTGCCGGCTGATCGGGGTGGGAGGGGTCTGCATTTAGCCAGGGGCAAATGAGGATGAGCTTAGACGGCAGCGCCAGCCCTGCATCGCGCGCGGCAATCACAGTCGCCGCTGTCAGCCCGGCGCCTGCGGAATCCCCCGCCATCAGGAAGTGTGCCCCCGCCTGCTTGGCGAGAAAATCTTTGTAGAATGAGAGAGCAAAGCCCGTCGTGCCCGCCACATCATGCGCCGGGGCCAGCGGATAGAGCGGGGCCACGACGCGCCAGCCATGCGTTTCGGCCATGTGCGCCATAAACGCCCAGTGCGCGTCTGCCGCCGGATACACATAGCCGCCGCCATGCCAGTAGAGCACCGTTGCCGTCGGCGCCTTTGCCTTGGGGGCGAAGTCCCAGACCGTGCACCCGTCAAACGACGTGTGCGAGATGGCATGGCTTTGTTGCAGCTTTGCAGACGGCGCACTCGGCGTGGCGGCTGCCTTTGCGATAAACGCGGCCATGCTGGGTCCGCCTGCAAACATCTTCCGGAACAGGCCGGTCTTGCGCAGGACAAACGAAATGATGCGGGTAGACAAAGCAGGCATGGAATTCCCCTCCAAATCGCCTGCTGCCCCGTCTGGAACTGCGGAGGTCAGGCGGCGGCAAACTCTATGGCACGTTGCGTTTCGGCAATCCAGCCGCCGCCAAGCACCTGATCTCCATCAAAAAGGACGGCTGCCTGCCCCGGTGCAACGCCATATTCTGGCCCTTCAAATGTCAGCCATTCGCCCTGCATACGCGCCGGCACCGGCTTTGACAGGGACCGGACCTTGGCCATCAGGGGCCGCCCTTCGACCGCGCCAAGCCAATTAGGCTCTACAATGCGGGCCGCGGACACAGCCAGCGCCGCCTTTGGCCCGACAATCACCTGCTGCGCCGCCGGATCGAGGCGCACAACATAAAGCGGCTCGGCCAGACCACCCAGCTCCAGCCCGCGCCTTTGGCCGACGGTATAATGGATCAACCCCTTGTGGCGGCCGAGCTCCCGGCCCTCCATGTCAACGATTGCCCCGTCGCTTTCGGCATCGGGGCGCACCTTGCGGACAACGCTGGCATAGTCGCCATTCGGAACGAAGCAGATGTCCTGACTGTCGGGCTTCATGGCCACGCCTAGCCCCATCTCCTGCGCAATGGCCCGCACATCGGCCTTGGGCATGCCGCCCAGCGGGAAGCGCAGATAATCGAGCTGGTCCGCCGTTGTCGCGAAGAGGAAATAACTCTGGTCGCGCGCTGGGTCGATGGACCTGTGGAGCTCAGCCCCCGACGGGCCTTCCACACGGCGCACATAATGACCCGTCGCAAGACAGTCGGCGCCCAAGTCTTTGGCCAGACGGAACAGATCGGTAAACTTCACGCCCATATTGCAGCGGACGCAGGGGATGGGCGTCCGGCCGTTCATATACTCATCAGCGAACTGTTCGATCACCGAATCCCGAAACCGGCTTTCATGATCAAAAACATAATGGGCGATGCCCAGTCGGTCGCAGACAGCTCGCGCATCGCGGATGTCTTGGCCTGCACAGCAACTGCCAACCCGGTTGACCGCCGCGCCATGATCATAAAGCTGCAACGTGATCCCGATGGTTTCCGCCCCCGTCCGCGCGGCGAGGGCAGCGACGACAGAAGAGTCCACGCCGCCCGACATCGCGACCACGATGCGGCGGGCCTTGGCCGGGCCATCAAGTTGAAAAAGGTCAAACATTGACCGCGGACATAGTGTGGTTGAGCGACATTTGCAGCATCAAAGGGAATTTACCTGAGATTCAGGCCTTTATGACAAATGCCTGGGCATGAACATGGAATTTCCCCGCCGGACAGCACGCCAAAGCAAAGCGCGGCCAAAAAAAATTGAACTGCCCAGTCTGCTTGCCACCATTTCGGCACAGCAGGCAACCACGCCAACCGCCCGAATTCAGGCCAAAGCCGCGGCGATGGCCAAGGCATCAGCCGAAACCGCTACCGATATGGATGCAATTGCGCCGAAAAAGGGCGATTCGCCGCGCGAAAATTCACCAAGTTTCAACCGTTTGGCGGCCAATCTCCTAACAGGACGCACATGAAGATGACCGCAAAATTTACCTTGGCATTTTAGCGATCTTTCAACCGGTGGTGTTTAAGTGGGGTTGCAACAAGAGAAAACGGGTCTGGACCCGGCTTTGAGGTAAGAATGATCGAAAACCAGAAAATCCGTCCGGCGCAAGTCATTGGCCCACTTGGTGAACCACTGACGCTCGACAGTTTGCCGCCGCCGTCAACAACCCGTTGGGTTGTCCGCCGGAAGGCAGAAGTCGTCGCAGCAGTGAATGGTGGCCTGCTGACCGTGGACGAAGTCTGCGAACGTTATAGCCTCACCCTGGAAGAATTTGCCGGTTGGCAGCGTGCAATCGACCGTTCGGGCATGCCCGGGCTGCGCGTCACCCGTATCCAGCACTATAAGAGCCTTTACGAGCGCCAGCAGCGCTTCTGACGGCTTCATTCCAAAACAGAAGTGGGCGGCGCAGGGCAAACCTGTTGCCGCCCGTTTCCGTTTTGGGGCGTTACTTTACGGCTGTTGATCCCCTCCCCAACCGCGGCTAGGCCGGCTGCATGACCAATTTCCTTGTCCTTCTTGTGATCGGCGCTGCTCTTGGGTGGCTGGCAACCGCAATGCGCCGCGCCTTTGGACAAGGCGAAATGCTGGTCAATCTGATTGGCGGGGCCGCAGGCAGCTTTGCCCTTGGGCTCACCGCCAATGGCAAGGGGCTCTACGCCGGACTTTCGGGCGCCGGTTATGCCGGGGCCGTTGCAGGCGCCATAGCCGCGCTCGGGCTGCTCACCCTTGCCCGCCACTGGCGCCCGCGCTGACCGTCAATTCAGCTCAAAAACCACGGAAACGCTGACCCCAATCGACTGCTCACCGGGGGCAATATCCGTTTTCTCGGCAGCAGACGCCGCCATGGCCATCCGCGCCATGGGCATCGGCATTGGCGAATAATCGACCGACTCGCTGATCGAGAGGACCCGTTTCACCTGCAATCCGGTGGCTTTGGCGTAGAGCGCGGCACGGGCCTGCAGCGTCTTGATGGCATCCAGCCGAGCCTTGTCCTGCGCGGCTTGCGGCGATTCGACCTCGAGCATCGGGCCGTTGATCTGGTTTGCCCCCTGCTTCACCAGCGCGTCGAGCACCTGACCACTTTTGCCAATATCGCGGAACCGGACCGAGACTGTGTTGCTGGCCTGATAGCCCGTGATAACCGGCGCCTCATTGTTGTTGTAGCGATATTGCGGTGAGAGGCTGACCGAGGTCGTCTGAATGTCTTTTTCTGCAATGCCCGCCTGCTTGAGCGCGGCAAACACACGCGACATCCGTGCTGCATTTTCGCGCATCGCGCCGGATGCATCGACCGACTGGGTGACGACGCCTGCAGATACCACCGCAATATCCGGCGTCACGCGGACCTCCCCGCGCGCCTGGAGTTCAAGGCGTGTCCCAAAAATCTGTGCGGGAGCAGCTACTTGGGCGGATGCGGCGGAAGCGGCGGCCATCGCCGTCGCCGCGGCGACTGCCTTTGCAAATGTGCGTTTCATCATCTGGTCTCCTTCATACGGTCAGCCCGAAAACAACAGGCCGGCCAGCGCTGCGTGCACCGGCCGGCCTGCACCGAGCCTGAATAAGCGCAAAGGCCGTTAGGCGGCAGGGCCGCTGCCGGCGCCGTTGAACTTGCGATAAATGAACAAGAGAATGATCGAGCCAATCACGGCGCCGATGAAGCCGGCACCTTCGCCCGCTTCATACCATCCGGTCAGCGTGCCCAGCAGCGTCACGAGCAAAGCACCCGCAATGCCCAGAAGAATCGTTACGATCAGCCCGCCCGGGTCCTTGCCCGGCATAATCCATTTACCCACCGCACCGGCCAAACCGCCGATAATGATGGTCATGATCCAACCATGTCCTGCAAATATCTCCATGGTCTCTCTCCCCATGAGTGTGGCGAAGGCGCAACACTCGCCTCCGATCTGGCATGCTCAAGCGAAAGATGGCCCCTGACAAGCCCAAATCGACCAAACATGCCCCTTCGGACGCTTGCGATTTTGGCGGCGCTGTCGCAAATAGCTGATACGGCAAGGGGATGGCGCGCCGTAAACGCCTTGTGCCGGGTGAGTTATTACGGTAATACACCGGTCAGACCAGAGACTCAGCCTGCAATGGCAGGCCGAAAGCGGAACTAGAATGAATCTCGAAACGACGTTTGCGCGCCACGCAGAGCCAGTGGACTTGTCCGACGATGCGGCAGAGGCGGCAGCGCGCAAGCGTAAGCGCCTTATGATCATCGGCGGCATTGTCGCGGCCGTGCTGCTCATCGCCTATATCGCCTCAAAGACCATGGGCGGCGGCCCAGCTGCTGGGGACAAGGAAGGCCAGAAACAGGCCCCTTCCGTTACGGTGGTCATCCCCGGGTCCAGCATGGTTCAAAGCACGATCAGCGCAACCGGCTCCCTTGCCGCACGCCGCGAAATGCCGGTCGGCGCCGTTGGTGAAGGCGGCATGGTGACGCGCGTCTATGTTGATGCGGGTGACTGGGTGTCCCAGGGCCAAGTGCTTGCCAGCGTGGACCGTCAGGTTCAGGCGCAGCAGTCCGCGTCGCTCGGCGCCCAGATCCGCGTGGCTCAGGCCGACGCCAGCCTTGCCCAGAATGAATTGGATCGGGCCAAGACACTTGCCGAACGTGGATTCATTTCAAAGGCCGATATTGACCGTCGCACCGCCCAGCGCGATGCCGCTTTGGCGCGGCTGAACGTGGCGCGCGCGCAATTTGGCGAAAATAGCGCCCGCATCAACCGCCTCGACATCCGTGCGCCCGCATCCGGCCTGATCCTTGCCCGCAACGTTGAGCCAGGTCAGGTTGTCGGTGGCAGCGGCGCCGTGCTGTTCCGCATTGCCAAGGGTGGCGAGATGGAATTGCGCGCGATGCTCTCCGAAGCAGACCTCGCCAAACTTTCGGTTGGCAGTGCCGCTGACGTTACGCCGGTTGGCACAACCAAGGCCTTCGCCGGGCAAGTCTGGCAGATGCCGCCGGTTATTGACCCCACGACGCGTCAGGGCTCGGTGCGCATTGCGCTCCCCTATAATGCGGCGATCCGTCCCGGCGGCTTTGCGTCGACCGCCATCCGCTCCGGCGCGGCGCAGGCACCGATGTTGCCCGAGTCCGCGGTGCAGAGCGATGAGAAGGGCAACTACGTTTTCATCGTGAATGCGCAGAACAAGGTGGAACGTCGCGACGTGAAGATAGGGTCTGTCTCCGATGCAGGCATCACGATTGCGACCGGGCTGACCGGACGTGAACGTGTTGTCCTGACAGCAGGCGCCTTCCTCAACCCCGGCGAAAGTGTCGTTCCGGTCCTTCCCAAGTCGAACTGAGGCCTAGTCCCATGAACTTCCGGAACATCTCGGCCTGGTGCATTCGCAACCCGGTTCCGCCGATTGTGCTTTTCGTGGCCCTGCTGCTGGCGGGCATCGTCAGCTTCAGCCGGATGGACGTGAACAATAATCCGGACATTGAATTTCCCGGCGCACAGGTGATCATCAGCCAGCCGGG
>CAJBSR010000403.1 GCA_903958285.1 uncultured Sphingomonadales bacterium | reverse complement strand
GCGCGCGTCTTCGGGGGGTAAGCAGCTTCCGGTACTTTGCGGTAACCGCATCACCGTTGGGGCTTTGAGGGGCAGAGAGGGCGCGGCCCACAAGGCCTTGCGCTTGTCCCCGCCTTATCTCGCCTGCGTATGGTTCGGACATGGAGCGGTGATACCGATATGAGTTATGACGGAGCGCCGATTATTGGCGAAACGCCGGTGAAGAACCTCTATCTTAACGGCGGCTGGTGCTATGGCGGGTTCAAGGCGACGCCGGCCTCTGGCTGGACCTATGCGCATACGCTGGCGACTGGAACACCGCATGCATTAAACGCGCCGTTCGCGCTCGACCGTTTTGAACGCGGTGCAACCATCGATGAAACAGGGAGCGGCCCGATGCCGAATAGCCGCTAATGATGCAGATCACATGCCCGCATTGCGGCCCAAGGGCGCAATCCGAATTCATCTATGAACGCACGGTCGACTCCGTTGTGCCGCTGGACGCTGCGCCCGAGCAGGCGATGACTGCCCTGTTCTCCCGCGCCAATCCGCGCGGCGTGGATGAAGAAATCTGGCGCCACACTTATGGCTGCCGGGCTTGGCTCATCATGACCCGCCACCGCGTCACCAATGAAATTTCGGCCACACGGGCGGTCGGACCGGAGGCCCTGCCATGAGCGGCCCGACGCGCGACCCAAAAGGCGCGACCATTAGCTTCAGCTTTGACGGGAAGACTTACAAAGCCCGCGCCGGCGATACGCTGGCCGCCGCCCTGCTGGCCAATGGCGTCGGCCTAGTCGGGCGCAGCTTTAAATATCACCGCCCCCGCGGCATCATGACGGCGGGCATTGAAGAGCCAAACGCGCTTGTCACGGTCGGCGAAGGCGGACGGGCGGAACCCAATACGCGGGCCACCGATGTGTTTGTCTATGATGGGCTCATCGCCCGCAGCCAGAACCGCTGGCCCAGTCTGAGCTTTGACATGGGCGCTGTCTTCAGCCTTGCAGCGCCAATGCTTGGCGCTGGTTTTTACTACAAAACCTTCTTTGGCTCGGCCAAGCGCTGGATGTTCTATGAATATTTCATCCGCAAGGCGGCAGGGCTCGGCAATGCGCCGACCAAGGCCGACCCGGACAGGTTCAGCCAGCGCGCCGCATTTTGCGACGTGCTTGTGGTCGGCGCAGGCCCCGCAGGCTTGCAGGCCGCACTCGAACAGGCAGAAGCTGGCAAGCGCGTCATCCTTGTTGAACAAGACAACATCCTCGGCGCCTCGCTGATCCGCGACCCGCAGGAACTGGACGCCGCTTGGGCTGAAGCAGCTTCCGCCCGCATCCGTGCTGCCGGTGGTCGCATCCTCACCCGCACAACGGCGTCCGGTTATTGGGAGCATGATCTCGTCACGCTCACACAGCGCCTCTCTGAACCCGGTGAAGTTCCGACCAACGGCGTGACCCAGCGGCTCTGGCACGTCCGGGCTAGTCAGGTCATTCTGGCAACGGGAAGCATCGAACGCCCCATCGCCTTTGCGCATAATGACCGCCCCGGCGTCATGCTGTCACAGGCGACTCGCACCTATGTCCGCCGCTTTGGCGTTCTGCCCGGCAAGCGCGTTGTGATCGCGACCAACAATGACGACGCCTATAAAACAGCTCACGCTCTACAAGACGCCGGTGCCGAGATTGTGGCTATCCTCGATGCGCGGCCCCAGTTTTCGGATGCCGCTGCGAGCGCTGAGTCTGCAGGCCTTCCGGTCTGGACGAACGCAGTCCCTTCCAGCGTTTCAGGCGCACGCCATTGCCTGTCCGGCGTGACTGCAATTGTCGACGGACAATCGAAAAACTGGAAGGCTGATCTCATCGCAGTCTCCGGCGGTTTCACACCTGTCGTCCATCTGCACATGCAGGCGGGCGGGACGCTGGATTGGAACGAGGCGGCCCAAGCTTTCGTCCCCGCTGTATCCCGCCAGAACGTCACCACGATCGGTGGCGCGGCCAATCCGGACCCCGTTTTCCCGGTCACGCCGGTGTCGAACCCCAAAAAGAGCTTCATCGACTTCCAGAACGATGTGTCGCTCGCTGATGTCGATCTGGCATGGGCCGAAGGGTATCGCTCCGTCGAGCATCTGAAGCGCTACACCACGCTGGGCATGGCGACCGATCAGGGCAAGCTCAGCAACATGGCCGCCTTGGGTCGCCTTGCAGAAAAGCAGGGCGTCTCCATTCCCGAAGCGGGTCTGACGACCTTCCGCCCGCCTTATACGCCAGTGAGCATGGGCCTGATCGCGGGGGCTGGTGCCAAAAATGCGGGCGCGCATGTCCGCCGCTTGGCGCTGTACGATGTCCACGCTGCCAAGAACCCGATCTGGCAGCCGCTTGGCTATTGGTTCCGCCCGCGTGCCTATCCCCAAGGTCAGGAAACGTTGGCACAGGCCGCCCTGCGCGAGGCAAAGGAAGTCCGAACCGGCGTCGGGATGACCGACGTGTCGACCCTTGCCAAGTTTGAGGTGAGCGGCCCCGATGCCGCCGCCTTCCTTGAGCTCATCTGCGCAACGACGGTCAGCAAGCTTGCTGTCGGGCGGGGCCGATACACCTTCATGCTGCGTGAAGACGGCATTGCGTTCGACGACGGCACGGTCTGGCGTCTGGACGAGAACCGCTATCTGTTGACCAGTTCAACCGGCGGCGCCGACCGGATGGCCACGCACATCTCCTATGTCCGCCAATATCTGTGCCCGCAGATGAAGGTTTCGGCCGTCAATGTGCAGGAACATTATGCCGGGATCGCCATTGCAGGCCCCAAGGCAAAGGCGGCGATGGATGCGCTGATCAAGGCGGACAGCCCGCGCCATATGTCCACCGTTCCGGCCGAAATCGCGGGCGTTCCCGTGATCGTCCTAGCCGCGAGCTATAGCGGCGAACGCGCCTTTGAAGTCTATGTTGAGGCAAGTCACGCGGCGTCCGTCTGGGCGGCCTGTGAAGCAGAAGTGACCGCACAAGGCGGCTGTCTCTATGGCCTTGAAGCGATGGAATTCCTGCGCATTGAAAAGGGCCATCTGGTCGTCGGTGGCGAAGTGGACGGTCGCATGACCCCCATGGACTTGGCGCTGGACAAGATGCTCAACAAGGCGGGCGGATATATCGGTGCCACTGGCCTGTCCCGCCCTGCTTTGGCTGAACCCGGCCGTCGCCAGTTGGTCGGACTGGAGGCGATTGAGGGAGATATTCCCGAGGGCGCGATGCTGATTACGCGAAAGGGTGGCTCACCCCATGGCCATGTCAGCGCGGCAGCCTTCCGGATTTTGGAGGGCGGGTCTGTCGCTCTTGGCCAGTTGAAGGACGGCTTTAGCCGGCACGGCGAAGAGCTAATCGCGTCCTCCCCCACGCGCGGCCAAGAGGCCCGTGTCCGCGTGGTCCATCCGCACTTTTATGACACCGTAGGAGAGCGTTACCGTGACTAATGTAACCATGACGCTCCTGCCCGCAGCGCCGCTCCACGTCTTTGAGATTTGGAGCAACCCGGCGGCTGTCGCCAAACGTTTCAAGGCGGCGACCGGCTTTGAGCTTCCTGCGACCGGCACATCCGGTGGCAGCGACGCACTCCGCTTGATCCGCTTCGAGCCCACCGTGTGGCTCGTTGAAGGCGATATCAGCGCTTTGGGTGACATTCTGGCCGACGACGGCGCCCTGACAGCCATCGGCGGCGGGACGGTCCGTATTCGCCTCTCAGGGGCCGGCTGGCGCACGCTGCTCATGGAAGGCGGGGTCTTCAATGCGGAAGACCCGGCATTCAGCGCTGGATGCAGCGCGGCCACCGTCATCGATCACGTCAATGTGCGCCTGCACGTCGTCAGTGACGACGTGTGCGACGCCTATGTCCCCTTGAGCTTCAGCGCCGGCCTCCTCCACTTCTGGAAAGAGGCGGCACTCAGCCTGTTTGAAGGCGTCGCTTCCTGACGCTGCCGAAGGGTGGTTTACTCCGCCTTTTGCGGGATGGCGGCAGGTAAATGCTGAAAGATCAAGCCTCGTGCACGGCCCTGCTGGAATCCCTTCCATAGCGTGACGTCTGGCCCACCGGGGCTATAGGCGCCCCAAGACGTGCCTGTTGGTGCTTTCCAAGTGCCGAAATCGGAGTCTGCATTCGGAACGTCGAGATAGGCCTGCTTGTCGCGCGTTCCGCGCAGATGGACGTCAAGAAATGCGGTGATGAAGTGCAGGCTGATCGCGTTGATGCGGTCTTTCCGCCAGATCGCGTCTTCAAACCAATCGATATCCCACAATGTCGCGCGCATCCCCTCAGGCGCAGGGTTGAGCCCAATGGCATGGCCGGCCTGCTTTAAGGTCAGCAAATACCGGTCGCTGTTCACCGTTTGCGCAAAGAAGGATTTCGCGGCCTTTTCATAGCCCACCGTAGGGTCCTGATCGCCTGCGATGAGGAGCATCGGCGCCTTAATTTCCGCCAGTCCCTCATTCCCCCAGATGCTTTTTTCACCGCCGCCTGCAGGCGCCAGCGCCACAATAGCTTTCACCCCGGGCACCTTGGCGGAGGATGCATCAACGCCGCCCCGCGCAATCTTCTTCAGCCAGCCGTCGGGCACAAAATTCATAAACGGATGTGTGGGGTCAAGGCTCGCGCCGCCCGCTGTCAGCACGCCAAAGCCGCCCTGTGAATAACCGATCAGCGCCACATTATCGGGGTCAATCTGTGCGCCTAAGCTTGCCCGCAGTTGCGCAGCGACGAAACTGATGTCGACAGGACGGTTATAGGTCGGTGCTGAACTGATTACAGGGGCCACAACATAGCGGTTTGGATCAACATGGTGGATCGCAGCGACAACATAGCCCTTTGACGCCAGATTTTCGGTCAGCCAGGTCATCAAGCGCGGGTCATTGCCATAGCCATGCGACAGGATCACCAATGGATGCCCACGCCCAACAGGCTTTGCATTGGGGGCGGCCAACCCGGGTTGCGTAAAGGCAACCGGCGGAAGGGGTGGCTCACCCCATAAAGTGCCGCGATAGGTCATGCGTGCCTGCCCTTTGCGGACCTCAGCCGGATACCAGATATCCACCTTTAAGGATCGGTCGTGCAGCGCGACGGCGCCTGATTTTGGATCAGGATGCTCCAGATCCGGCTGGGCCTTATGAACAAAAGTCACAGAGCGGAACCCGACGGCGCCTTTCCCTAAGGGCGCAAGCTCTGGCGCATCGACGCCGATGTCGGCTGGGCCTTGCTGGATCTGCCCCGCCAAAGCCGGGGACGCCAGCCCAAGCATCAGGCCCAAAAGGATATCACGCTTCATCGTTGCTCACCGATGCACTTGGCCATCTCAATTGTTCCTCAATCCATGGATATTCTGATGTGACGCTCGCAAACGTCTTTTCGCGCAAAACCCTTTGACAGACGGACGCTGTCAGTTTCGGAATATCGCCCAATTCCCCTGCCCGCGCAACGACTTGCACCTGTCGTGCAAACCGCCCGCGCGTCATCGGTTCCGGCCGCAGATGGGGGAGCAATTCGGGCACAGCAGCAAGGCACACCGGCGTCGTAATCGTCCATCCGAGACCTGCTGCCACCAACCCCAGCTGCTGGTGCGAGGATTCCACCTCAATCAGATGAGGCACCTTCAGCTTCATGCGGACAATCTGGCGCTCAATCTGCTGGCCGGTGCCTGTCAGTCGCGAAAAGCGGATGAGTGGCAGCGAGACTTTCTCATCGGTGATGTCAATCGACCCTTGGTATCTCGTTGGGAAAACTAGGATGAAGCTCTCTTCGATGACAGGATGAAGCTCAAGCGCGCCGCGGTGTTCCAGATTGAAGCTGCCGGTGATGAGCAGATCAATGTCGCGCGCGAGAAACTCAGCCTGATGCTCCATCGAGATGCCGGAGCGGATGTTCCAACGGTCGGCACGGCCACTCAGTTCGCTCAGGATCGGTGTGGTCAGTTCATTGGCCAGACTGAATGACATGGCCACTGTGATGCTGGAAATAGGGAGGTTCGCGCCTTCTCGAACCTCATCATAGGTTGCTCTTGCCTGCGCGATGAGAGACTGGCCCCGCGCGAACAACGACTTGCCACTTGCCGTCAGCCCCATGGGCCGCATCGTCCTGTCGAACAACGGCGCGCCAATACCCGATTCCAGCTTGGCAATGGTTTGGGACACAGCCGACTGCGTTACCTGCAAATGCGTCGCGCATTGCGACATGCCTCCCAGTTCCACGGTCATCACAAACACTTCAAGCGCGTGAAGGTCAAACTCTTGAGGCAATTTCATCCGTGCGCGCCCTGACCCGTTTCCAAAGGGAACTATTACTCGCGCTAATAGTAGCGCAGGTCAGGTGCAGGGCAGTTATGCTTTTTCGTCATCCCGCCTTGCAAAATCTCAGGCGTTGCAAAGATGCATCGGTTCAGCCCTGCCGATGCAAAGCCATCAACCCCTTGAAAGTCCCGAACGCCAGGAACAGCAGCACCGCCGCAAGCGGGAGCCCGGCCGCAATCGATCCGGCTTGAAGGGAGCTGAGCCCTCCGCTCAAGAGCAGCACCACGCCAATGCCGCCCACGGCCAAAAGCCAGATCACCTTCTGGCGCAGCGGCGTATCGGTGCGGCCGCCAGCTGTCATGGTATCAATCACCAGCGTGCCGGAATCCCAGCCGGTCACAAAGAAGATCATGATCAGGCAGACCGACACGAAGGACGTGATCTGCGCCCAAGGCAGGGTCCCAAGCAGCACGAACAATTGTTGGTCGAGCGACGCTTTGGTGAGCCCGCCCGCATCTCCAGCCACGATGTGCGCGATGCTGGCATCTCCGAAGATGGTCAGCCAGAGGATACCTAAAAGCGTTGGGGCGAGCAGTGCGCCAGCCATAAATTCCCGGACTGTGCGGCCCAGCGAAATGCGCGCCATGAACATACCCACAAAGGGGGACCAGCTGATCCACCAGGCCCAGTAATAGACCGTCCAGTCATGGTAGAAGCCGGCATCTCCGCGCGCGACGGGGTTGGACAAGGCGGGCAGATATTTCAGATAGGCTGCGATATTGGCGCCGATATCTCCCAGAAGCGTCAACGTCGCGCCCGTCGCCAGAATGAACAGCAGCAAGGCAAAGGCGACCCACATGTTGAGCTCGCTCAAAATCCGGATGCCTCGATCAATCCCGCCCCAAACAGACAGGAACGTGACGAACGCCATGATCGCGATGAGCCCGACAATGGAGAGCGCGGAACTTGGGATATCATAAAGATAGGTGATCCCAGCCATCGCCTGCTGCGCACCAAGGCCAAGCGATGTTGCTAGACCGAAGATCGTCGCGAGCACCGCCAAAATCTCTATCCCGTCCCCCGCACGGCCCCAGACCGACTTTCCCAGCAGGGGATAAAAGGCGGACCGTATCGAGAGCGGCAAATTGAAATCATAGGCAAAGACAGCAAGCGCAAGACCAACCATGGCAAAGATGGCCCAAGGGTGGAGCGCCCAGTCAAAGATCGTCGCGGCCATGGCGAGGCTGCGCGCCTCTGCCACATTCCCGGCCGCACCACCGAGTGGCGCCGCCGTTCCTCCTGCCATGGAAGACATGAAGTGGGACACCGGTTCCCCCACGCCGTAAAAGACAAGGCCAATGCCCATGCCTGCGCCAAACAGCATCGAAAACCACGACAGGCGCGAATAATCGGGCGATGCGCCCTTCCCGCCCAGCCGGATCTTCCCCAGCGGAGAGATCGCAACGGCAATGCAGAACAAGAGCACAATGTTGCCGACCGACATGAAGAACCAGTCGAAATAGGTGACAGCACCCACCCGCATGCTGGAAAACAAATCGGCGGACGCCTGCGGGGCGATCAGGCTGAACAGGATGACGGATAACGACAGGATGGCGGTGGGCACGAACACCGCCGGATTGACGATCATCCCCCCCCAGTTGCGGTTGGAGGCGCCATATTCCCCACGATCAATATCGCGCGTCCAATCGTTCAAATGAATTCCCCTGCCTTATTCGGCTGCGACTGTCACAAACGCCGTCCACAACCATGGCGCAAAGCTGCGCCAAACCTCAACATGAAACCGCTCCGCTGCCTCGCGCACGATGATGATCTCAACCGTTTCAAAGATGGTGCGCGTGGCGCGGCCAATGGCAAAATGATCAAAATCAAGCGCACAGCCTGCGGCCAAAACCGACGCCGCACGTGGCCCTTCTAGGAGGATGGCAACATTCCGGTCGCTTACCTCGGTCACGGCAAGTGACAACCCTGCACCATCCGCGATCTTGGTGCCGTGCGGGGCCAACATCAGCCATTCATCGGGGCCGAGACACATCACCCCATTTTGCATCGTGCCAATCTTTTGCGGCGCGGAAATGCCGAGCAGCTTTTCCAGATCAACCACCTTCCGCGCACGCAGCGAAAAGCGCGCCATGGGCGGGGCTGAT
>CAJBSR010000402.1 GCA_903958285.1 uncultured Sphingomonadales bacterium | reverse complement strand
GTCACCCACTTGGCCGCGTGCCCGAACGCAGCCTGCGCTTTGATCAAACCCAAGAAGGCATTTGGACCAGCCGTGAGGCTTTGCCCGCTGGCCGCTGGATCGTGCATCTGACGGTCCGTCGTGGCGGCGAAGCGCATCGCCAGGTGGAAGACCTGCTATGACAATGACCAAAGAGCATGCCCCATCTGCGGATCTGCCCGAAGCTTTGTTTTCGGTGCCGGGCATGCATTGTGCGGGATGCATTGCGAAGATTGAACGCGGTCTTGCGGCAACCCCGGGCATTGATAGCGCGCGCGTCAACTTCACGGCGAAGCGCGTGTCGATCAGCCATGATCAGGGCCTGACGGTGCCGGATCTGGTGGCCACCATCGGCCGGCTGGGTTTTGAAGCGCAGCCGGTTCTGGACCCAACGACCTTGGTGACAGGCGAAGAAAGCAAGGGCTTGCTCAAGGCGCTGGCCGTGGCCGGATTTGCCGCGATGAACATCATGTTGTTGTCGGTTTCGGTCTGGTCCGGGGCAGAGGGCGGCACGCGCGATTTGTTCCACTGGCTGTCCGCGATGATCGCGCTGCCGACCATCGCTTATTCGGGCCGCCCCTTCTTTCGGTCGGCATGGATGGCCTTGCGCCATGGCCGGACAAACATGGATGTGCCCATTTCCATCGGGGTGATCCTGACCGGTGCGCTCAGCCTGTTTGAAACGATTGTGCACGGGCCGCATGCCTATTTTGACGGCGCAGTTATGCTGCTCTTCTTCCTGTTGGGCGGTCGCACCCTCGACAGCATGATGCGCGACCGCGCGCGCGAAGGGGTAGCCTCTCTCCTCAAACATACCGCCCCCGGCGCGTTGGTTCTGGACAAGGACGGCCGCACCTCTTGGGTGGACGCGAAGGACCTTGCGCGCGGCATGACGATGATCCTCGCAACCGGAGAGCGGTTGGCGGCGGACGGCGTGATCCTGAAAGGCGAATCCCGGTTTGATCTCTCGCTGATGACGGGCGAATCCGCCCCCGTCACGCTCGGCGTGGATGAGATGGTGCATGCAGGGACGCTCAATGTCGATGCGCCTTTGGAGGTGCGGATCACGGCGGTCGGGGCAGATACCGCCATCGCCGATATCGCACGCATGATGGAGGAGGCCGGGCAGTCCAAGTCGCGTTATGTCCGCATCGCAGATCGGGCAGCGCGGCTTTATGCGCCTGCCGTTCATACGCTAGCCGCACTCAGCTTTGCCGGTTGGATGATGGCCGGGGCGGGATGGCATGAATCGCTGCTGATTGCGGTTGCCGTGCTCATCATCACCTGCCCCTGTGCGCTGGGCTTGGCGGTTCCCGCCGCGCAGATTGTGGCGGCAGGCGCGCTGATGAAGAAGGGCGTCCTTGTGAAAGACGGGTCGGCACTTGAGCGTCTGGCCGAAGTCGATGTCGCGTTGTTCGACAAGACGGGAACGCTGACGCTGGGTCGGCCAGACCCGACCAATGTCGACGCGCTGGGGCCCGATGATGCGGGCATCGCGCTCGCCCTTGCCCGCGCCAGCCGCCATCCGCTCAGCCAGTCGCTGCGCCGCGCACTGGAGGAGAGGCGCGTGACAGCTGCTAACGTCAGCGTCCTTCGCGAACGTGCCGGTTTCGGCGTTGAAGGCATCTGGCAGGGGCACAGTGTTTCGCTTGGTCGACCAACCAACGGCGAAGCGACGGCGGCTATGGCCGTCGAACTGACCGGTGCCGGAGCGCCTGTGCTCCTGACCTTTGAAGATAAGCTCCGCCCCGATGCGGCCACCGTCATCGCGCGGTTAAGGGCCGCTCATATCCCGAGCGCAATCATCTCCGGGGATCGTGCCGCAGCGGTCGCCCCGGTGGCCCGCATGCTTGGCATCACCGCGCAAACGGGGATGCAGCCCGAAGATAAGCTGGCCGCTATTGCCCGCCACACGGCGGCTGGTGCCAAGGTGCTGATGGTCGGCGACGGTCTGAACGACGGTCCAGCGCTTGCCGCGGGTCATGCCTCGCTTGCGCCTGCATCGGCGAGTGACGCCGGGCAGAATGCCGCTGACGCGGTGTTCCTGGGGGACAGCCTGATGCCGGTTATCACCTGCATCCGGGTCGCGCGCGCGACGCAGGTGATCGTCCGGCAGAACTTCATTCTGGCCATTGGTTACAACGCCATTGCGGTGCCGCTGGCGATTGCGGGGCTCGTGACGCCGCTGATTGCGGCAGCGGCTATGTCAGGCTCCTCGCTCATTGTCGTTGCCAATGCCCTGCGGCTCAAAGGGTCTGCCAAATGACGGGCATCTTGCTCCTCATCCCCATTGCCTTGGGCCTTGGATTATTGGGGCTCTTTGCTTTCTTCTGGTCGTTGAAGAGCGGTCAGTTCGAGGATCTGGACGGGGCGGGCCTGCGCATCCTCATCGACGAGGATGAGGAAGGGCCGCAGCCATGACCGTGTTGCGCGCCGTCACTCCCATCTTTGCCTTGGCGATCATGTTGCCCGTTCCCATGGCGCAGGCCAGGGTGATCAATGCCCCGATGTGCAATGGCGGCACGACGCAGATCTCCCTGACCAAGGACGCAGGCGGCTCTATGCCCGCCGATGATCATGAGTGCTGCCGCAAGGGCTGCCATGCGGGGTCTGACCGGCGCAAGAAAGCGAACCAGCTGAACGACAGCTGCTGCTGAGGCCTTCACACATAAAAAGGCGGGGCCAACCAGAGGTCGGCCCCGCAGGGGAGGAGCTCTTGAAAGAGTGTGTTAGAGGCGGAAGCCGACGCCGACGCCAAAGACGAACGGGTTAAGCTTGATCTTGACCGCCTGCGTGCCGAGCGCCGTCGTCGCGAGCGTCGCTGTCGTCTTGATATCGATATATTTCACGTCGAAGTTCAGGAACATCCGGTCGTTCAGGTCGATGTCGAGGCCGACCTGTCCGGCCCAGCCAAAGCTGCTCTTCATCTTCACATTGGTCGGGCCGACAGCGGCGACAAACGCGCTTGAGGCTTTTTCCGAATAGAAGAGTGTGTAGTTGACGCCTGCGCCAACATAGGGCCGGACGTTGGCGTCGGGCGCGAAGTGATATTGCGCCGTCAGCGTCGGCGGCAGCACCCAGGTGGAGGCGAGCTTGCCGATGCCGCCGGTCACACCCGTCACGCCGCTGGCGGTGTGCTTGGTGGTCGCCGCGATCAGCTCAAACCCGATAGTGTCTGACACCATATGGGTGATATCGATTTCGGGCATGACCGAATTGTTGACCGACACGGTTTCGGCTGGAAGCCCCGGCAGGATGCCGCCGGACTTTTCATTGGGGGCCACCATGATCCCGCGAACGCGGACATAAGTGTCTCCCGCCGCGGCCAAAGCCGGCGTCGCAAGTGCGCTGGCGAGGACAGTGGCCAGCAGAAGTTTCCCCTTTTGGATGCTCATTGATTTTCTCCTTTTGATGAGCCGTGAATGGATGGACCGGTTCAGCGGCCCAGCAGCACCGGAATGTCGGACTGGGTCGACAGCCGCCGCGTCACGCCGCCCAGCAGCGTCTCACGCAGGCGGGAATGGCCATAGGCACCGATCAGGATGGCGCCCGCGCCAACCTCTTTTGCGACCTGCATGATGAGTGTGTCGGGGGCGCCGTCGGCATCGGTAAAGGTCCGCAGATCAGACGTGATGCCGTGGCGCGAGAGATAGGCACTGGCGTCGGTGGACGGAAATTCTTCCCCCTCTTCGCTGACCGAAACGAGCGTCACGGATGCGGCCAGTTTGAGGGCCGGCACTGTTTCCCGAATGGCGCGCGCGGACTGTTCGGACGCATTCCAGCCGATGACGACCGGCGCCATGGCGTCGAATTGTTTGACGCCCTTGGGCACGACCAGAACGGCGCATCCGGCGTTGACCGCCACATCATCGACAACCGACAAAGGGGACGCAGTCGTTGCCCGATCCCGCCCGACTTGGCTGAGGACCACAAGGTCCATGAGTGACGAGACCGACACCAATGTCTGTGCGGGGTCGCCATCATAAGACTGCCAGTCCCAGCGCACATCCTCATGCGAGAGATGCGCTTCGAGCTTGGTGCGCACCCGGTCTTCGGTTTCCCGCAGATTGTCGATCAAAGCGCCGCTCGTAAAGACGCCGCCCATCGGGTCCAGCCCGACATAAGAGGCATAGGGTGTCACATAAGCGCAGGTCAGGTGCGCGTCATGGGCGCGGCACACGTCCAGCGCGACTGACAGGCGGTTATCAAGTTCTTCATCCTCGAAAACATGGAGCAAGACCGATTTCATGTCTGCTGCCTTCATGGTTGTTGTTGGTACCCTCTCTAACTGTCAGCCCGGCCAATCGGGGTCATTGACGGAGGACAAGAATTTGATTGATCGAAGTCAAAGCCCTTTGTGGCGGTAAACGTAGACCCACGGCCATGTGGCCTTACCTTCCCGAGCTGATTGAACGGCCCGTTCCGCGCTACACGAGCTATCCACCTGCAACCGCGTTTCGGGGCGATGTCGGGGTGGATGATCAGCAGCGGGCGTTGAACGCTGTGGCGGCAGGGACGCCGCTCTCGCTCTATCTCCACATTCCCTATTGCCAGCAAATCTGCTGGTATTGCGGCTGCAACACGGGTGCCGCCGGCAGGACTCAGCGCCTAACCGCTTATCTGGCGGCGCTGGAGGCCGAAATCTCGCTGGTCGCCAAGATGCTGGGTGGCCGGGGTAAGCTGCGCCGCATCGCCTTTGGCGGGGGCAGCCCCAATGCAATTGACCCGATAGACTTTGTCCGCATCGTTGATCGGCTGGTGACCATCTTCGGGGCCGGGGCAACGCCCGATATCTCGATAGAGATCGATCCGCGCGCCTTCACCCGCGAATGGGCGATGACGCTGTCTATCGCGCAGGTCACGCGCGTCAGCTTTGGCGTCCAGAGTTTTGGTCCCGACATTCAGGCTGCCATTGGCCGCATCCAGCCGGTCGATATGATTGACACCTGCATGGCGGCCCTGCGCGCGCGCGGCATCACATCGGTCAATTTTGACCTCATGTACGGGCTGCCATTTCAGACCATCGAAAAGTTGGATGCGACGCTGGACGAGGTGGTCCGGATGCGGCCCAGCCGCATTGCGCTGTTCGGCTATGCCCATGTGCCGCAGATGTTTCCACGTCAGCGCCGGATCGACACGTCAGCTCTGCCCCATGCAGAGCAGCGCTTTGCACAGGCAGCGCATGGTTATGATCGGCTTTTGGCGGAAGGTTATGTGCCCATTGGCTTTGATCACTTCGCCTTGCCGGGAGATCCTCTGGCGATGGCGGCCAGCAAGGGTCAGGTCCGGCGCAATTTTCAGGGTTTCACCGAAGATCAGTCCGATGTCCTCATTGGCCTTGGCGCCAGTGCGATCAGTCTGTTTCCGGGCGCGATCATCCAGAATGAGAAGAACCCCGGCACCTATCGGGATTGCATGAGCGACAGCCGACTGGCTGGGGCGCGGAGCGTGCGACTGGCGCTGGAAGACCAAAGGCGTGGCGCCTTGATTGAGCAGTTGCTCTGCCAGTTGAAGACGCGGGTCGACAGCGATCTGGTGGACCCGCAATTGGAGGCCATGCTGTCGCACTTTGTTTCGCTCGGCCTTGTGGAGCGGGCGGGCGATGTGCTGTCGATTACCGATCAAGGCCGCCCTTATGCCCGCAATGTCGCCGCTGCCTTTGACAGGCATGCCGCGGGTCAGTTGATTCCGCCTGTTGTCGGAAAACTTTCATAAAGTGTCATTAGTGCTATCTTGCTTCTTTAACAGTTTGGCACCCCATGACCGCGAGCACTGAAACATCGACACCCAAGGCCGTTGAAACGCCGGACGCGACGTCTCGCTATTTCAACCGGGAAGTCAGCTGGTTGAAGTTCAACCGGCGCGTGCTGGAAGAAGCGCAGAACCCTAACCATCCCTTGCTAGAACGGCTGCGCTTTCTGTCCATCTCCGGCGGAAATCTTGATGAATTCTTCATGGTCCGTGTGGCCGGCTTACGCGGTCAGCAGATGCGCGGCATTGAAGAAGTATCGATTGACGGCCTTATTCCGGCCCAACAGTTGGAACTGATCGGCAAAGAAGCGGACGAACTGATGGCAGATCAGCAAATCCTGTGGCGGCAGTTGCGCACCGAAATGGCATCGCAGGGCATTCGTGTGGTCGCAGGCGCTGATGTCGCAGAGGGCGACCGGGCGGGGCTGGAAACCTATTTTCGGGAAGAGATTTTCCCGATCCTGACATTGCAGGCGCTGGACCCGGCGCATCCTTTTCCGTTCATCCCGAACCTTGGCATGTCGATGATCTTCGATCTGGAGCGCCGCTCCGATGAAGAGGAAATCCGCGAACTCATCATGATCCCGGCGACGCTGCCGCGCTTTGTGCGCGTGCCCGGTCGGACGGCGACCTATATCACGATCGAGGAGATGATCCGGCTTCATGCAGGGCTGCTCTTCCCAGGGTTTGATCTGATCGGCTCGGGCCTGTTCCGCGTCATCCGCGACAGCGACATCGAACTGGAAGAAGAGGCCGAAGATCTTGTCCGCTTTTTCCGCAGCGCCATTAAGCGGCGGCGGCGCGGTCGTGTCATCCGGCTTGAGGCCGAACATGACATGCCCGAGGCCCTCAAATCACTGATCCTTAAGGAGCTGGGCGGCAATGAAGTCACCATTGCCGAAACCGATGGCATCCTCGGCATTGTCGGCTTGAGCCAGTTGGTCGACGAAGACCGGCCCGATCTCAAATTCACGCCTTATTCGCCGCGCTTCCCCGAACGTATTCGCGAACATGACGGGGATTGCTTTGCCGCCATCCGCCAGAAGGACATCGTCGTCCATCACCCCTATGAGGCGTTTGACGTCGTCCTTGCGTTTTTGAGCCAGGCGGCGGCTGACCCCAATGTCGTGGCGATCAAGCAGACACTTTACCGCGCCGGCAAGCAGTCGGCGATTGTGCGCGCTTTATGCGATGCCGCCGAAGCGGGCAAATCCGTGACGGCCGTTGTCGAGTTGAAGGCACGCTTTGATGAAGAGCAGAACCTGCAATGGGCGTCGCAGCTGGAGCGCTCCGGCGTGCAAGTGGTCTACGGCTTTATCGACTGGAAAACCCACGCCAAGATTTCGATGGTGGTTCGCCGCGAAGGCAAGAATTTCCGCACCTATTGCCACTTCGGCACGGGCAATTACCACCCGGTGACGGCGCGCATCTATACCGACATCAGCTATTTCACCGCAGATCCCGCACTCGGCCGGGATGCGGCACAGGTGTTTAACTACATCACCGGATATGTTGAGCCGCCGGAGCTCAAATACATCACCATCAGTCCCCGGCATTTGCGCGAAAAACTGTTGGCGTTGATCGACCGCGAAATCGCCAATGTGCGTGCAGGCAAGGCTGGTGCTGTCTGGGCAAAGATGAATTCTCTGGCCGACCGGTTCGTGATCAATAAGCTCTATGAAGCCAGTGCCGCCGGTGTTCGCATTGAACTCATCATCCGGGGCGTGTGTTGCCTGCGTCCGGGGGTGCCCGGTCTTTCGGAAAACATTCAGGTGAAGTCGATCATTGGGCGTTTTCTGGAACACAGCCGCATCTGGGCGTTCGGCAATGGCAGTGCGTTGCCGAACAACAAGGCGGAGGTCTTCATCTCCTCGGCGGACTGGATGCCGCGCAATTTTGACCGCCGCGTTGAATATGCGCTGCCCGTCCGCAACGCGACCGTTCATGATCAGATCCTCGATCAGGTGATGGTCGCCAATCTCATCGACACGGAGCAAAGCTGGTATCTAAAGCCGGACGGCAGCTACGAACGGGCCATCCCCGGCGATGAACCCTTTAACTTGCATCGTTATTTTATGACAAATCCCTCGCTTTCAGGCCGAGGGGCATCGCTTGGGAGTGGCGCGGTTCCAAAACTGGTCTTAAACGGCAAGCGGTGAATGGGACTCAACGCAAAGCTGTCATCGATATAGGCTCCAACTCCGTCCGGTTGGTGGTCTTTGGTGGTGCACCAAGGGCGCCCATCGTTCTTTATAATGAAAAGCTGGCAGCAGGCCTTGGCGGCGGCGTCGTCCGCGACGGGCGGCTGGACAAGGCCGCCAGTGAGATGGCTCTACGCGGGCTGGCCCGCTTTGCGCTCGTTGCCAAGGCTTGGGATGTCAGCTGGCTGCGCGTCGTGGCAACGGCGGCTGTGCGCGATGCGGAAAATGGGGCCGTGTTTTTGGAGGCGGTGAAGGCGCTTGGCCTGCCGGTAGACCTGCTGTCAGGTGAGGAAGAAGCGCGCATCTCCGGCTGTGGCGT
>CAJBSR010000401.1 GCA_903958285.1 uncultured Sphingomonadales bacterium | reverse complement strand
CTCAGTCTGAGCGCGGTGGGTTGCTTTACTGGACTGTCACTGTGACCGCACGACGGTTGCGTGCCCAATCAGCTTCGGTTGATCCCAGAGCTTCCGGCCGTTCTTTGCCATAGCTGACGGTGGAGATGCGCGCGGCATCAATGCCCATCGCGGCGAGCGCGTTCTTTGCAGAATTGGCACGGCGTGCACCAAGCGCGATGTTATAGTCCCGCGTCCCACGCTCATCACAATGGCCTTCAATCGTAACGCGGGTGTTGGGATATTTCTTCAACCATTCCGCCTGCGTCGCGAGTGTCGCCTGATCTTCAGCGTCGACGTCCGACTTGTCGGTGTCAAAATAGATACGGTCAGCGGAGATGCTGGCGACAAAATCAGCCTGCGATCCCGGTGCTGGTCCGACGGGCGCTTCGACAGCGCCTGTATTGCCTTCGGCGCCCATGGGCGGCGGTGGCAGGTCTTCGGGCTTTTGCTTCTTCGCACACCCGGCAACAGCGATCAGGCTGACGGCCAGCAGCAAGGCGGTGGCACTGTTTCTTTTCATTTTAGGTCTCCTGTCATTGTTCCACCTGTTCCCCGATAGAATTGGCGGAACGGGCGTTCAGGTCAAGTGCTGGAAACACGTCCTGCCACTAAACCTGCACTGAGATGGTGCGGTTCGCTTAGGGAAGGATCGGCCCCCATGCCGGATCTGACCCGTCAACGGGGGTGTCGATCTTGCGTTCTTTGGCGCCGGTCACGTCAACTTGCATCACCGCCGTCTTGCCGGAACCTTGGGCGGTCCGGAAGAATTGGATGACGCGGCCATTGGGGGACCATGTCGGGGCTTCATCCTGCCAGCTGTTGGTCAGCAGCTTTTCGCCGCTGCCAGACGGGCTCATCACGCCAATGCGAAATGCGCCCCCGCCGACGCGGGTGAAGGCGATGAGGTTGCCACGCGGGCTCCATTCCGGCGTCGCATAGTTACCGCCGCCAAAGCTGATGCGCTGCTGGCCGGTGCCGTCGGCGTTCATCACATAGATCTGCTGGCTGCCGGACCGGTCGCTCTCAAACACGATCTTCGACCCGTCGGGGGAATAGCTGCCGCCGGTTTCAATGGCGGGCGTGTTGGTGAGGCGCACAGGGGTTCCGCCACCGGCTGCAGACACGCGGTAAAGGTCAGTATTGCCGCCCACGCTCATCGAATAGAGGATCGACTTACCATCGGGTGACCATCGCGGGCTGAACGTCTGGTTGGGGCTTTCCGTCACCAGCCGCTGACGGCCCGAGGCAATGTCATAGACGTAAACCCGTGCGCGCCGTTCGATGTACGAGACATAGACGATCGACTTGTAATCGGGGGAGAAACGCGGCGTCAGCGCAAGTGCCTGCCCGTTGGTGATGAAGCGGTGATTGGCGCCGTCCGAATCCATGATGGCGAGCCGCTTCACCCGGTTCCCCTTGGGGCCAGTCTCCGCGATGTAGGCGATGCGGCTGTCAAAGAACGGGTTCTCGCCCGACAAGCGGGAGTAGATGGAATCCGCGCATTTGTGGGCAGCGCGGCGCCATTCGCGTGGGCCAACGACATAGCCCTGACGGACCATTTCGGACTTGAGGCTGACATCATAGAGGTAGCAGCCGACCATCAGCGTGCCATCCGCATTGGCGCGCACAAAGCCATGAACGAGGTTTTCGGCGCCTATGCCTTCCCATTCGCCAAAGGCGGGGGCGGTGACTTCGGACATGGTAATGCTGCGCAGACCCGCCGGCCCCTTGGGGGTGAAGACATCGGTTGCGTTCAGATCGTTTGAGATGATCTCCGCGACCTTGCGGCCGAGATCAGCTGTCTGCCCCGCAGGCGTTGCGACATCGTCGGGCGTCGTGAGCGGCGGGATGGCAACCACGAAGGACTGGTTGCCCGTCTCATCTGTGACCGTGCCAGTAATCTGGGCAGAGGCCGATGCCGACGCGAACAGCGCGCCTGCGAAAAGGAGGAGGGAAGGAAGTGTACGCATCTCAGTTCAACCTCTTGTCGAAGGTAATTGGTCCGAGCGATTGCCAGATCGCATAATGTTCGGGCGGGAGTTCAAAGGGCGCTGCGCGCCGCACGGCGCTGACCGCGCGTTCGGCGTGGAGCGCCTTCAGGTTCGAGTTATTTTCGTTTTCGCCGGACTGGCTCACAACCGTAACGGTTCCGATAGTTCCATCACGGTTGAGCGTGACGACAATGTTGCTGCGCAGCAGCTCCGCATCAACGCCAGTAGGCGCGCGCCAATATTTCTTGATCTTGACGAACAGCGCCTGGATGAAACTCGCCTCCAGCTGGGCCGCCGTTTTGGCAGCGGGCGTGCCGCTGCCCTTCTCGGCAGTTCCCCGGCCGGTGCCGGGGCGGTCATTCTCGCGGGTTGCGGCTTGGGAGAGTTCGGCCCCCAGTCCGCCCAGCCTTGATGTGCGCGGCGGCGCGGCCACAGCGGTTTTCTTCTGTGGCGGGGTCGCAGCCTTTTGTGCGGCCGCAGGCCTGGGCTTTGGCGTGGGCTGCAGGGCCGCTTTCACAGGCGTCTTGGCGACGGCCTTTGGCTGCGGAGGTGCCGGGACCGGCTTGGGCGGCGGAGGCGACTCAACGGGTTCAGGCGGCGCCATTGGCGCGGCGGCAGCGGCAGCAGCGGCGGGCGGTGCGCTGGCTTCTTTCACGGCATCCGGCGCTGCGGTCTGAAGCGCCTTGGCATCAACCAAGGCCACCTCTATCGCCGGGTTCATCGGCGGCAGTTTGGGCGTCGGCCGCAACAGGCTGAGGGATAGCGCGCCGAACAGCAGGACGTGCCCGATCAGGGCAACGCCAAGTCCTGCGCGGTCGGCACGATCCATGGGCTATTGGCCCTGATCTTCAGTGGTGACGAGGGCGACGCGGGTGAGGCCAGCGCGGTTGATTTCCCCCATCACCCGCATCACTTCGCCATAATCAAGGCCACGGTCAGCGCGCAGATAGACTTGCGGGCCTTGCGCGTCGCCGCTGGATTTGATCGCTGAAAGGCGGGCGGGCAAGTCAGCGGGGCGGACTTCCTTGGTGTCGATGAACAGGCGGCCATCGGTGTCGAGCGAGATCTGCACGGGCTTCTCGCCTTGGTCCAGCGCCTTGGCGCGGCTGTCGGGCAAGTTGATGGGGACGCCGGCCACCAGCAGTGGTGCCGTCACCATGAAGATAATGAGGAGAACGAGCATCACATCGACAAGCGGCGTGACATTGATCTCCGACATTGGCGCGCGCTTGCGCCG
>CAJBSR010000400.1 GCA_903958285.1 uncultured Sphingomonadales bacterium | reverse complement strand
TAGACGTAACCATAGCCGCGATAATTGAAGTTTGCGTCAGACCGCGCACGTACCTTTTCAAACAGACGGTAAGACAGGCGGCTTTCGGGGGAGAGCTTTGCCGGGTCGAACCTCGTGCGCATCTCCTTGAGCGCCGCCATGTCCGCTGCATGGTCCTTGGCCTCAGCCGCGTCGGTGAAGTCATCCCATTTGCCGTAATCGGCGTCTTTGATGCCGCGATAGGATTTGGACAAAGGCGAGCGCGCCAGCTGGTCGGCATCGAATTTGTCGAAGAACGCCTTGAGCTCGGCATCCTGTGTCGCCGCAGCAGGTGCCATGTGGTGGGCATGATCCATCTGCGCGAACGCCACTTGCGGTGCGGACATCAGGGCGAAGAGCGATACGGCAATGAGCGAACGGGGCATGAGGGTCTCCTTCAAATAGCTTTATTTTGGTCTAGCGACTGGCAGCCGAAGTGTCGGACAAAATCGCGCCGTCCTGCATTTCGACCACGCGCGCGCACCGGGCCGCAAGCCCGGCATCATGCGTGATGATGAACAAGGTGGCCCCTGTCGCAGCCTGACGGGCAAAGAGCAGATCCATGATCTGCGCGCCTGTCTTTGCATCAAGGTTGCCGGTGGGTTCATCCGCGAAAAGAATTTCGGGACGGGGGGCAAGCGCACGGGCAATGGCCACGCGCTGCTGTTCGCCACCTGAAAGCTGCACGGGATAATGCCCTGTCCGCCCGGCCAAGCCGACCCGTTCCAGTTCGGCCGCGGCACGACCAAAGGGGTCTTCCATCCCGGCCAGTTCGAGCGGGACGGCAACATTTTCCAGCGCCGTCATCGTTGGCAGCAGGTGAAAGGCCTGCAGGATGATGCCAATCCGCCCGCGCCGCGCCTTGGCCAGCCCATCTTCATCCAGCGTGCCGAAATCCTGCCCGCCGGTTTCAATCGTGCCGCCGGACGCGCGCTCCAAACCGGCCAGAACCGCCATCAGCGACGACTTGCCGGAGCCCGAGGGGCCGAGCAGGGCCACGGTCTCCCCCTGGCGCACTTCAAGGTTGATGCCCTTTAAAATATCAACCCGCGCCTCGCCTGACCCAAGGCTGAGGGTGACATTGCGGGCATTCATCACAATATGGGGGGGAACGGCACGATGAGATTCTGACACAGGGAAGCTTTCGAATGAAGCGTTTCAAGACATATGGGTTGGCTTTGGCAATTGTCCAAGCATTGCTTTTCTTTTTCGCGACCCCGGCGATGGCACGGGAGAAATTGGTGCTGGCCTTTGGCGACAGTTTGACCGCGGGCTATGGCCTCGCTGCGGGCCAGTCCTTTCCGGCGCAGTTGCAATCTGCCTTGCGCAAACAGGGAATTTCGGTGCGGGTCCACAATGCCGGCGTGTCCGGAGAGACGACCGCTGCGGGCCGTGCCCGGCTCAATTGGGTGCTGACGAGCCTGAAGGTGAAGCCCGATCTGGTCATCCTTGAACTCGGCGCCAATGACATGCTCCGCGCCTTGCCGCCGGCGCAGGCCAAGGCAAATCTGGATGCGATGCTGGCGGAGTTGAAGCGCCGGAAGATCCCCGTGCTGTTTGCAGGCATGCGGGCCTCATTCAACAACGACAAAGCCTATCGGGCGCAGTTTGATGGCATGTACCTGGCACTCGCCAAGAAGCACGGTGTGCGCTTCTACCCCTTCTTCATGGACGGGGTGACGGGCAACCGGTCACTCTTGTTGAAGGATCAGCTCCACCCGACGGCGGCAGGCGTCGCCGTCATCGTGCGGCGGATCCAGCCAATGGTGTCAGCCGCGCTGCGCTAGGTTTCACGGGCACGCCGCCCACGCCCGTTTGTGTCGAGCGAAGTCGAGACACGCAGCACTGTCTAGGTCCCGCGACTTCGCTCGGGACGAACGGGGGAGTCAGTCGGGCGCCTACGTCAAAGCCTCGGCGACCTGCGGCAGGCGCTCCTTCCCGAAGAACATGTCATCGCCGACGAAGAAGGTCGGAATGCCAAAGGCGCCACGGGCAACCGCGCGTTCGGTATTACTGACCAGTTCGGCTTTGACGTCATCCTGTTCAGCGGTGGCCATTAGCGCGTCGGCATCATGGCCTCCCTTAGCGAGGACCGCGTGAACCACAGTCCGGTCGGACAGGTTTTCAGCCGCCTCCCACATCGCCGTCATCAGTGTTTCGATCACCGCAGGCTGGACGCCCAGACGGCCAGCCGCGACAACCACCCGCATAGCCGCCAGCGAATTGGGCGGGAAATGGGGGTTCATTTTGAAGTTGGACAGCTGGTTGGCCGCAATGAAGCGCTGGAACTCCAGTTGGTCATACGCGACCTTGGCAGGCACATCGGCATAGACCATCCAGGGCGGGCGATTGCCCGTTGCCTTCATCAACCCACCGAGCAAGACCGGCACATAGACCGCCTCCGCCCCCGTGCGCGCGCAAAATTCGGGCATGACACGGTGGACCAGATACCCATTTGGCCCCGCGATATCGAAGATGAATTCAAAGGTCTTGGTCATCGCTTTACCAGCTTTCCATCCATGGTCTCAGGTCCAGTTCGTGCGTCCAGGCACTGCGATGTTGCTTGTGGAGGGCCACATAGGCCTGTGCAATGGCATCGGGTGAGAGCACACCATCCTTTGCCTTGATCGCCTCAAAGTCGGGTCGCAGATTGCGGATAAACTCGGTGTCGATCCCGCCATCGATGATGCTGTGCGCCACATGGATGCCTTGCGGCCCCAGTTCCCGCGCCATCGACTGGGCGAGCATACGGAGCGCCCCCTTCGCGCCTGAAAAAGCGGAAAAGCCAGTGCCGCCGCGCAGGCTGGCCGTGGCGCCGGTAAAGATGATGGTGCCTTGCCCACGCGGCACCATGACGCGCGCCGCCTCCCGCCCCATGAGGAAGCCAGCAAAGGCCGCCATTTCCCAGACCTTGCGATAGACCTGCGCCGTCGTCTCGCGGATGCCGAAGCGGACGTTAGCCCCGATGTTGAACACGGCGACTTCGATGGGGCCGACCTCAGCCTCGATGGTATCGACCATCGCAATCATCTCATCTTCAAGGCGAGCATCACCGGGAAAGGCGCGCGCGTCATGACCTTGGGTGCGGATGGAGGCCGCCAGCGCCTCGAGTTGGTCGGCATTGCGGGCGCGTCGGTTGACGCAGGCAACATAGCCTTCAGCGGCGAAGGCGCGCGCAATCGCGCTGCCTGTGGCATCTCCGGCGCCAACGATGAGTGCTGCTTTTGGCATATCGCCCCCTCCCTTTTTCCGGTGCTTAGCAACGCTGGGGGCAGAGGTCACGCAGGCTGTGCGTCAGGCCTTTTCCAGCGTGCACTGCAACGGGTGCTGGTTCTGCCGGGCATAATCGATGACCTGGCTGACCTTGGTTTCCGCCACTTCATAGGTGAAGGTGCCGCAAATGCCGACGCCCTTTTGGTGGACATGGAGCATCACCCGCGTGGCCTGTTCCAGATCCATCTTGAAGAAGCGTTGCAGGCAATGGACGACAAATTCCATCGGGGTGTAATCGTCATTGAGCATCAGCACACGATAGCGCTGCGGCTTCTTGGTCTTGTCGCGCGTTTTGGTCGCGACGCCGAGCCCCGTGCCCGTGCCGTCCTTGTCGGACCTATCTGACATGTTGGTGCGCATCATTTTCTTTGAATATGGCATGTGACACCCCAAGGGCAAGCCACAGCTATGGATAACGCATGAAAAAGGGCCGCTCCGGTTTCCCGACGCGGCCCCTTCATTTTCCGGGAGAGGAAAATTTTTGGCTTAAGCGGCGAAGCGCGACTTTAGCTGCTCCGTCGCCGCGGCATAGCGGTTCTGGATCGGCTGGGCGATTTCACCGGCCAGCTTCATGTAGAATTCGGTCGACTTCGAAAAGTCAGACACGATCGCGTCAAACTGGCCGCGGGCAAATTCGGTCTGCGCCTTCATCAGATCAACCGGTGACTGCATGCCGGCAAGCGACTTCATGTGCGCGGTCGTGGCTTCCCAGCTCTTCTTTCCGAGTTCGACATTGTGCTGCGTGACCTCTTGCAGGCCCTTGGCAGCAGCCTTGCCCGAAGCCACGACAGCTTCAAGATTGGCCTTCTGGAACTCAACGGCTTCCTTCGAGATGTCGCCAGTCTTTTCAAAAGCGGCCTTCGCCTTGGCGGTCATGTCGTGGAACATTGTCGTTGCCTTTTCGCTCATGTCGGCGGCGGCGGTCTTGATGGTTTCTTCGGTCATCGTCACAAATCCTTGGTTGGTGGCCGCATCCTTGCGGACGGGCGCGTCTACGCCTGAAACAACAGGCTTCGGGGCTTTCGCCCTTGGTGCCGCCTTTTGGCGACCGGCGGTTTTCGCCGCCCCCTTTATGGTTGGTGCTTTTGCCATGTTGCGGTGCACAATAAACGCGATTCATCCACTGTGCAAGCACTTTTTGTGCAGTGCAACATAAGTTAAGAAATCAGGCGTTTCGGCGGGGTTCAGCGCAGGATGCGGCGGTATAGAAACTCATCATCGCGGTGATTGCCGACCATGAAATAGGTGTCGGCAATCCATTCAAATCCATAGCGGTGATAGAAACGCTGGGCGCGGGTATTCTCGGCCCAGACAGAGAGGATCATCTCATCGGCACGGAGCGCGTCGGCTTCGGCAAGGGCCCAGTCCATCAGCGTTTGCGCGACGCCCGTCCCATGGTGGGACGCCATCAAATAAAGCTGGCGCAGCTCCATGACGGCCTTGTTTCCGGGATCATAGTCGAGCGATCTATCGAGCCCGAGCTTGCAATAGCCGACCATCTGGCCGTCATCTTCCGCCACGCGGAATTGATAGCGCGAGCTGGTGATCTGGTGGGCGACGCCACCCGGATCATACGCATGCGACAAAAAGGAGGCGAGGTCCTCCGGCCGGTACAAATGCCCGAAGGTTTCAACAAAAGAATTGCGGCCAAGGGCAACGAGCGCCGGCGCCTCTTCGACGCGCGGCGCCCGATAGGTGATCATGCCACGTCGGATAGCGTCAGCTGTTCATACCGGTCAAGGTGCCAGTCTGCCGATCCGAACTGGCCTTCGATCATGGTGGCACGCTTGAAATAATGGCCAATGGCCAATTCCTGCGTGATGCCGATGCCACCATGCGTCTGCACCGCGTTCTGGCCGACAAACTTCGCCGAGCGCGAAACCTTCGCCTTGGCAAGGCTCACCATCGCCTTGCGTTCAGCGGCAGGTAGATCGAGCTTGAGCGTGGCCATCAACGTCATCGACATGATCTGTTCCACTTCAAGGAACATATCTGCCATGCGGTGCTGGAGCACCTGGAAGCGCCCAATCGGCTGGCCGAACTGCTGGCGCTGCTTGGAATAATCAAGCGTGCCTTCGTGCAGCTTGCGCGTGACGCCACAGGCTTCGCCGCAAACGGCAACGGTGGCTTCGTCGACAATCTGTTCGATCAGATCAATGCCGCCGGACAGAAGCGCATCGCCAGGGATGGCGACGTTTTCGAAGTAAACTTCCGATGCCTGGAAGCCATCGACGGTCGGATAGTCGCGGCGCGTGATGCCGGCGGACTTGGCGTCGATCAGGAAGAGGTCAACCCCGGCGCGTTCACGCTGGCTGCCGCCGGTGCGCGCTGTGACCAAAAGATGCGTTGCCCATGGGGCTGCATAGACAACGGCCTTGTGGCCATTGAGCACATAGCCCGCGCCGTCCTTCTTCGCCGTCGTCGAGATATTGGCAAGATTGTAGCGACCCTTGGGTTCGGCATAGGCAAAGCCGATGATGACATTGCCGCCGATGATTTCGGGGATGACAGCATCCGCCAAAGCGCCGCCCGCAGCTTTCAACGCACCGCCGCCGATGACGACTGTCTGGAGATAGGGCTCCACAGCAATGACCTTGCCGAGCTCTTCCATCATGATCAGATTTTCAATTGCGCCGCCGCCAAGGCCGCCCTGCTCTTCCGAGAAGGGCGCTGAAAGGATGCCGAGTTCGGTCGCAAGCGCGCGCCAGATGCCGGGATCACGCCCTGCATCGCTGGCAATCATCTTCTTGCGCGATTCAAAATCATAGGTGTCAGCAAGGAAACGGGCGAGCGTGTCGCGCAGCATGTCCTGCGTGTCGGTGTAATTGAAATCCATGGTTGCCTCTCTCCAGGTCAGTGTCCCCTCCCGCGTGCGGGAGGGGTTCGGGGAGGGAGGGAGCGCAGCGAGCCATGCAGGCCAACTCGCCCTCCCCCGGCCCCTCCCCCAAGCGGGAGGGGAGAAGTGCGATTATAGTCCGAGCACCATCTTTGCGATGATGTTGCGCTGGATCTCGTTCGATCCGCCATAAATCGTTGTCTTGCGGACGTTGAAATAGACGGGTGCCGAACGGTTGGCATATTCCGGACCAATCGGGTGCTCATTGTCACCTTCACCAAAGCCGCGGAAATAGGGCGCGCCATAATGGCCCGCCGCTTCCAGCGTCAGTTCCGTGATGCGCTGCTGGATTTCGGACCCCTTGATCTTCAGGAGGCTCGATTCCGGCCCCGGGCCCTTGCCCTGTGCTTCACCGGCCAGCGTGCGCAGTTCGGTATATTCAAGCGCCGTCAGATCCATTTCCAGTTCAGCGACCTTGCGGCGGAAGAACGGGTTGGTGAGCAACGGACGATCATCGTCCATCTCGGTCTTGGCGATTTCCTTGATCTTCTCCACGCCGCGCTTGGAAGCCGCGACACCGGCAATGCCCGAGCGTTCATGCGCGAGCAGGAACTTGGCACAGGTCCAGCCCTTATTCTCTTCATAAACGCGGTTCTCGACGGGCACGCGCACGTCTTCCAGCCAGACTTCGTTGACTTCATGCTCACCGCCGAGCGTGATGATCGGACGGACTTCAATGCCCGGCGTCTTCATGTCGACGAGGAGGAAGCTGATGCCTTCCTGCTGCTTGGCTTCGGCATTGGTGCGGACGAGGAAGAAGCCCCAATCGGCATATTGCGCCATCGTCGTCCAGGTCTTCTGGCCGTTGACAACATAATGGTCGCCATCCTGCACCGCCTTGGTGCGGAGCGAAGCAAGGTCGGAGCCGGAACCCGGTTCCGAATACCCCTGACACCACCAATCCTCACCGGACAGGATGCGCGGCAGGAACTTGGCCTTTTGTTCGGGCGTGCCGAAGGTGTAGATGACGGGGCCGACCATGGTGAGGCCGAAGGGCATCAGGCGGATGCAATCGGCACGCGCCGTTTCTTCCGACCAGATGTAGCGCTGCGTCGGCGTCCAGCCGGTGCCGCCATATTCGACCGGCCATGCCGGCGCGACCCAACCCTTCTTGGCGAGCACTTTGTGCCAGCTCAAAAAGTCTTCTTTGGACAATTCGTCCCCTTCGTCCTGCTTGCCACGCAGCTCGACGGGGTAGTTCTCGGCGATGAAAGTGCGCACTTCGTCACGGAAGGCGATTTCTTCGGGGCTGAATTCAAGATTCATGCGACAGACTCCAGGTGACCTCTCTTGACGACGGGATAGGAACAGTTGACGTTAACGTCAATCGGGTCCCCGCTCTATTTTGGGCGATTTACCCCAAAGGGAGGTGAGGATGGACGAATGGCGGCGCGGCTGGCCGGTTGTGACAGGCGCGGCCTTAGCGGCAGCGACCGGAATCAACCTGCTTTATTATGTCTTCAGCATCTTCATTCCGCCCCTCCAGCAGGAAACAGGCTGGACGCTGGGGGAGTTTTCGCAGCTTCAGGCGCTGGTCGGGGTCGGTTCGCTGACCGCCCCCGCCGTCGGCTGGGCGATGGACCGTTATGGCGTCCGCCCCGTCTACGCGCTGGGCATGGCCATGCTCACTTTGTTGTTCCTGACCGTCGCCATCATGCCTTTTGTGCCAACCCTGTTTGGCGTCATGGTGTTTATCACGGGCCTGATCGGCGTGTGGACCACCTCGATCGCCTATACGCGCGCGGTGGCGGGCTGGTTCCATGACAATCGCGGCATGGCGCTGGCGCTGGCCGCGACGGGCCTGTCGCTGTCCGCTGTCCTCATGCCCCCTTTGTTCGGGCTGGTGATTGAAAACCAAGGCTGGCGGGCAGGCTATCTCTTGCTGGCCGCGCTGAGCGGGCTGGTCGGCTTGCCGGCCATCCTATTTCTGCTGAAGGGCACGCCCGCGGCTCTGCTCACGAAAGACGCGCCGGACGTTACAGACCCCTCGGTGCTCCGCTCGCCCGGCTTCTGGCTTCTGATCTTGAGCATGTTGTGCATCAATTTCCCCGGCTCCGGCATATTGAGCCAAATGGTCCCGATGATGCTGGAAGAAGGGGTTGCCGCCGGTGCGGCTGCTCTTGGCATTTCCGCATTTGCCGCTGGGCAAGTCGTCGGCAGGCTCGCTTGCGGCTATCTGCTCGACCGCGCCAATCCACAGCGCGTCGCCTTCTTCTTTACGCTTGTTCCGGCGCTCGGCTGTTTCCTCCTCTGGCAGATGACGGGGAGCCCGGCCGTCGCCTTCCTCGCGGTCGCGGCCATTGGCGTCCAACAGGGGGCGGAGATTGATCTGTTCGCCTTTTTCGTTGCGCGCCGTTTCGGCCTTGCCCGCTATGGCACGATCTATGGGTGGATTCAGGTCGCGGCCTGGGCGTCCACCATCGTCGGCGTGCTCAGCTTCGGCAAAGTGCATGATCTCACAGGCGGCTATGGACTGTTCCAACTCGCAGGAGGGCTGGCCTATGTGGTGGGCGCCATCCTGATCGCCATGGTCAGCCTGCCGCCAGTGCGACGGAACTAGACACCGACACCATCAAAAATCCGTTCGTGTCGAGCGAAGTCGAGACACGCAACGCCAACGTCCCTCGACTTCGCTCGGGACAAACGGTGACTTGGCCTCCAACTTCAGGCCGCTTTCGCAGCCTTGCGTGGGCCTGCTGCGGCACCCAGCAGCAACTTTTCAAGCGTCGCCGTGCGGCTCGCGCTGATGATCTTGTCGCCGGTCAGATCAGTCACATAGAAAGTGTCCACCGCGCGTTCGCCATAGGTTGCGATATGGGCGGAATGGATCGTCACGCGCGCTTCAAACAGTGCGAAAGCAAGATCATAGAGCAGTGCCGGACGGTCCCGCGCATTGGCCTCGATGACCGTAAAGCGGTTTGACGCCCGGTTATCGATGAGGATGTTCGGCGCGATATCAAAGGCTTCCGCCCGGGCGCGCGGCAATGGGCGGGCCGCGAGCCGCTCGATCAGCTTGGCCCGATTGGCGAGCGCATCTTCAATCGCCTGCTCAATCCGCTGCAACTGGTGGATGTCATCAAAGGGCCGGCCGAGCGGGTCCTGCACAAGGAAATTGTCGAGCGCCATGCCGTCCCGCGTCGTGTGGATGCGCGCGTCGATGATGCTGCCGCCCGCCAGATGGATGCCGCCTGCAATACGGTAGAAGAGACCTGGATGGTCGGCGGCATAGACCGTCACCAGCGTCGCTCCACGCGACGGATAGACCGTCGCTGCGATGGAGAGATCAGCCGCCCCCGCCTTGTCGACATGGCGCGCGTTGCTCTCCAAAACGTCATCGGGCTCAGCCACCCAATAAGGTTCGGCCAGCCGGTTGGTGTACGCGGCGAATTTGGCGGGCGTCCAGGCCAGCGCCTCTTGCAGCAACTCCTGCTTCACCCGCACACGGTCTGCCCGGCCGCGCTGTTTGTGGCCAAGCCGCAGCACTTCTTCTGCCGATTCGAACAACTCTGTCAGCAACTGGCGCTTCCAGCTGTTCCACACGCCGGGGCCGACCGCGCGGATGTCGACAATGGTGAGGACGAGCAGCAGGCGCAGCCGTTCCGGCGACTGCACGATGCCGGTAAAGTCGAGCACAGTCTTAAAGTCCGACAGATCGCGCTTAAAGGCGGTCGCGGACATCAGCAGATGCTGGCGCACCAGCCAGGAAACTGTTTCGGTTTCCGCCGCTGACAGGCCAAAGCGCGGGCAGAGTTTGAGCGCGATGTCCGCCCCCAGAACGCTATGATCCCCGCCGCGCCCCTTGGCGATATCGTGCAGCAGCACCGCGACATAGAGCACGCGCCGCGACACCACCTGACGCAGGATCACAGTGGCGAGCGGATGGTCTTCCCCAAGCACGCCCTTTTCAATGCGCGCCAACAGGCCGATGGCGCGGATGCTATGCTCATCCACCGTATAATGGTGGTACATATCGAACTGCATCTGCGCCACGACACGGCCAAAGTCCGGCACAAAGCGTCCGAACACTGTCGCCTCATTCATCCAGCGCAGCACTGTTTCCGGGTCCTTGTTTGACGTCAAAACGTCAAGAAACAGAGCGTTTGCCCGCGGGTCATTGCGGACCTTGGCATCAATGAGCCGCGCATCACGCGCCGCCGCCCGCATCGCTTGCGGGTGGATTTCGACGCCTTGCGCCGCGGCCAGCGCGAACATCTCAATCAGCCGCACCGGGTCTTCGGCAAAAAAATCATCCTTGGGCAGCGCGAGCCGGCCCCGGTCCAGCACAAAGCCCTGCAACGTCTTGGGGGAGCGGCGCAGACCGGCAATGCTCGGCAAAGTGAAGCGCCGCCCCTTGGTCGCATGGGCATCATCCAGATGCGCCAGGAACACACCGGTCAAATCCCCCACGACCTTCGCGTTGAGGAAGTAATGCTGCATAAACCGTTCGACCGCAGACCTTCCGGGGCGGTCATTGTAACGCATCCGCGTTGCAATCTCGCGCTGGACGTCAAAGGTCAGGCGTTCTTCGGGACGCTTGGTGACAAGATGCAGATGGCAGCGCACCGCCCAAAGGAAATTCTCCGCCT
>CAJBSR010000399.1 GCA_903958285.1 uncultured Sphingomonadales bacterium | reverse complement strand
GGCAACATTCCGGCGCAGATTCGCCATGGCTGGGGCGGGCATTCATGATGATGGCGACATGCAATGGCAGGGCCTCGTAAACCTTGCTGGCCGGGTGGATGATGACATGCTCGCGCCATTCCTCATGATCGGGCGTGCCGCAATCGCGGGCGCGCCATGCCCGAGCGACGAGGCGATTGCGCGGGCCTATGGCACCCGCTCCCCCGGACGGGTGCGGCGTCTGCTCGAACATATGGAACGCAATGGGCTGATTGTGCTGCGCATAGACTTTGGCGGGCGGCGGTCTATCGGGGTTCCGGATCTCGGCCTTTCGACGGCAGCTTCGGACGATCTGAAGGATTGAACCGCAAAGGCGACTTGACCGGTGGAGGAAACAGGCTAAGTCCGCTTTTCCCGTGCAGGGGCGCTTAGCTCAGTTGGTAGAGCATCTCGTTTACACCGAGAGGGTCGGCGGTTCGAGCCCGTCAGCGCCCACCAGCACTGGCCTTTGGGAGAGGGCCTTATGTTTGCCGATCAAGTTTTCTGGATTACCGGTGCATCCTCCGGCATCGGCGCGGCCTTTGCCCGCCAACTCGCCAAACAATCCGCCTTTGTCATTTTATCGGGGCGCAATGTCGACGCGCTGAATGAGGTGGCCGCCCAATGTGGGGCAGACCGTGCCCTCGTTCTCCCCTTCGAAACGACCGATTATGACGCGCTTCCTGCGCTTGTTGAAACGGCGTGGAACTGGCGTGGGCATATTGACGGCCTCATCAACAACGCAGGCATTTCGCAGCGCAGCCTTGCCATCGAAACCCAGTTTCCGGTGTATCAGAAGGTCGTCGATATCGACCTGCTGGCGCCGATTGCGCTGACCCAATTGGTGCTTCCACGCATGGTGGCGCGCAAAGCCGGCCGGCTGGTGTTTATTTCCAGTGTCGCGGGCAAGGTCGGCTCGCCGATGCGCACGGCTTACTCAGCGGCCAAACATGGTTTGGTCGGCTATGCTGATGCCCTGCGCGTCGAAACAGCGGCACTTGGCCTGCAAGTCCACGTCATCACGCCCGGGTCGATCAAGACCGACGTTTCGCGCAACGCGATTGTTGCTGATGGAACGCGGCGGGGCATCTCTGATCCAGCCATTGAAAAGGGTCTGGATCCGGACCACGCCGTCAAGCTCATGCTCAAGGCGATGGCGCGGGGAGATCGCGAGATCCTGATCGCGCGTGGTGTGGAGCGGACCATATCAAGGCTGCGGCGACTATCGCCCAACAAGCTCTTCGACATGATGGAGCAGATGATGGGCGCAGGTTATGCCGAACGCATGAAGAGCGGCGACAGCTAAATCTGGCCAAAGTCGACGCTGCCCTGTCTGGGATATTTGGGCGTCGTCGTCTGGTAGAAGGCCAACACCTTTTCCATGTCCTTGGCGTAATCGCCGGTCGGCCAGAAGGCTTCGGCTAGGCCCACACGTTTATGGGCATAGTCCATCATGCCGATAACCAGCGGCACCTTGGCCTGCATGGCGATATGGTAGAAACCCGTCTTCCACCGCGCGACGGCTGACCGCGTCCCTTCCGGCGCGATCGTGAGCATGAACTCGGCACGATTGGCGAATTCGTCAGCAATCGACTGGACATAATTCTGCGAGCTTGACCGGTCGACGGCGATGCCGCCCAATTCCCGCATGGCCTTCCCGAACGGCCAACGGAATAGAGATTTTTTTCCCATGAAAGACAATGGGATATCGAGTGTAATTGCGGCGCCGAGAAAGAAGACGAAGTCCCAATTGCTGGTGTGCGGTGCCGCGATCACCACGCATTTGCGCAGGTCCGGATTTGCGTTGACCGCTGTCCACCCCTGCCGGTTGTAATACCACATCACAGTGCCGCGAATTGCGCGGGCCAGCCATGACAGGCGTGTCGTCGATGATGTCACTCAAATCCTCCCCCGAACGTCGCCGAGCGACGCCTAGGCGGAGTGATCGTCTGACTTTTAACTTAGGTCAAGTTTCTGATTCAACACGGGACTATTTGCCCTGGCTGCGCCAGCGCTTGATCACGCGGTCGATGATTTCTTCCTCGCCGCCCGATTGCTTCCAGAGTTCGGAGAAGAGCGGATCGGTTGATGCCGGACGCTTATTCTCTTCGAGATTGTCAAAGGCCACACGGATCGGAATGGCGACACCTTCGCCACACATAATCGCCTCCCGGTTGCGCAAGGCGGGGATGATGTCGAGGAAGCCTCGGGCCCCTTCTGGCATGGCCGCTTTCACGAACGCTTGGTCGCGTTCGTTGTTGAGGCGCATCGCGATGATCGTGCCGCACTGGGAAAGCACGCCTTCGGCAAGGTCTGACGGTCGCTGGGTAATCAGGCCGAGCGAGACACCGTACTTACGGCCTTCCTTGGCGATACGGCCAAGAATTTTCCCGACCGAGCTTTTATGCGCGTCGCGTTCTGACGGAACGTAGCGGTGGGCCTCCTCGCAGACCAGCAGGATCGGACGCTGCGGCTCGTTGCGCGACCAGATGGCATAGTCGAACACCATGCGGGAAAGCATGGCAACAACGACGGACGTGATGTCAGACGGTACGCCCGACACGTCGATGATGGAAATAGGCTTGCCGTCTCCCGGCAGGCGGAAGATGCGACTCAGGAAGTCAGCCATCGTATCGGCGACGAGCATGCCGGAGAACATAAACGCGTAACGCGGATCAGCTTTGATCTCTTCGATCTTTGATTTCAGGCGGGAATAAGGCGCGTTGTCGCCCGACTTGTCGAGCCGCCCCATTTCCGCCTGCAGCACGGCCGAAAGATCGGACAGGAGATAAGGAATAGGGGAATCCACCGTCAGCTTGGCAATGCCCGCCGCAACGCGGCTCTTTTGGCGCGCAGAGAGAAGGCACTTGGCGAGAATGTCGGCATCGATCTGGCGTTCATTGCCGGTGGTGGTCAGGAAGACCTCGCAATGTTCCTCAAAGTTCATCAGCCAATACGGCATTTGCAAGTTGTTGACGTCGTACAGTGCGCCGTTGGTCTTGAACGCGGCGGAATATTCGCCGTGCGGGTCAATCATCACGATATGGCCCTGCGGCGCGAGGTCGCAGATGCGATGGAGGATCAAAGCCGCCGAGGTCGATTTGCCGGTGCCGGTCGATCCCAGCAGCGCGAAATGCTTGCCGAGCATTGCATCGATGTAAAGCGCACCGCGGACGTCGCGGGTCGGGTGGACGATGCCGACTTCGATGTTGGGCTTGTCTTCGGCCGCATACATCTGGCGGACGTCGTCTGAGGTGACGGCGTAGACGGGCGTGCCGGGTGCTGGAAAGCGCGTGATGCCGCGACGGACATTATAGACCTTGCCCGTGAGGCGCTCTTCATCGCCTTCGCCCAGATAATCGATGGATGCTGTAATAAGTTGCTCAGAGCGGGTGTCGAGGCTCAGCGTACGGACGTTGGCCAAAAGCCAAGTCGACCCGACGCGAATTTTGATCTGCCCGCCGACTTGGCCGGACATGGCAAGGCAAGAGTCTGTCGCCTGTTCCGCCAGCGGGAGCAGTTTGTCGCCAAAGAAGATCGCTTTCGAGCCCGACCCCGAAATGTCGACGATCAAGCCGATCTCAATCAGATTCTGGTTTTGAGACGCAAATTGCCCACCGCGAGATTCGGCGGATGGCGGCGTGACCGCCTCATTTTGGTGGGAAGGCGCCTCATTCCGCGGCTCAAACCCAACTGGCCGAATAACGTCCATTTTTGTACGACTTTC
>CAJBSR010000398.1 GCA_903958285.1 uncultured Sphingomonadales bacterium | reverse complement strand
CGCCGTTCAGCCCGACAGTCCGTGGGGATTGCGCAATCGTGCGCTTCTGTCCCTCGGGTTCGATCTCTTGACGCGTCGCTCGGAGCTTGTGGCGCTGATGTCGGACGACATTGAATTTAGAAATGACGGAACACTAAAGGTAATCATTCGTCGAGGAAAAACTGACCCTTTTGGCATGGGGCGTATTGGATTTACCTCGCGCCGTACCGCGCAACTGGTGGGTGAGTGGCTTGCGTGGCGGGGCGATCATATCGCGCCACTGTTTTGTGGGATCTATCGAGGCAAGGCCATCGACCGGTCGCTGGAGACGACAAAGGTAAAGCTCATCGTCAAGGAAGCCGTTGCCGCTGCAGGCCTGCATCCCGAAGAGGTGCAGGCGTTCTCCAGCCACTCACTTAGGGTCGGCGCGGCGCAGGAATTACTGCGCGCGGGGTTCGATACGGCAGCAATCATGCGCGCAGGTGGATGGAAATCGACGAATGTATTGGCGCGGTATCTCGAGTTTGCGGAACACAATGTGTGGGAAACGCGATAAATGCGACCTCAGGCGTTAATAGTTGGGCGCTATTCAGCGTTGCCCAAAGCAGCATTTCGCTCGGGAAGGGCGCCAATGAACCAGAGGCAGACCAAGGCGGCGAAGCCCATCATGGCGGGCGTACGCAGCGGATAGTCTGACAGGCTCGCAATGGCTAAAATCGCGATGAGCACACTTGCCATTCGGCCCAATGCCACTGACGTGCGTGCGCCATCGCACCGAAGCCACAGATGGTAGGTGCGCCAGAAGTAGAGCGATACTCCGCCCAGCATCAGAAGAACCCCAGGGACGCCAAGGGTGAGGCCTACCTCAAGCCAGTCGTTGTGCAGCCTGTTGAGGTATGAGCTGTCTAGTAAGGCAATCGGTTCATCAACTTGGAAGGCTGGAACAAAGGAGCCGGGCCCGAAGCCGAATGGAAAGTATCGCCAGAAAAGCGTCACGCCCGAGGTCCAGAAATCAGTGCGAACATCTACTGTTTGGTTTTCGGCAAAAATGCGCTCGATTGCCTCGGCGCGAGAGAAATAAATGGTCGCAAAGACGAGGCAGGCGACAACGGCAACGGCCAGGACGGCGACAGGAGGTCTACCTGTTTGCGACCAGCGGCGCGTTTGACCCGCCGAAACGTGCAGGAGTACGCCACCCCCCAGGCCGATAATCGCGGCGAGCATTCCGGAGCGCGAGCCAGTGACCAAAATAAGCGGGATCAAAACTATCGCGATGGCGGTCGCGGCAAGCTGCCGTGTGCTCCGAACATCGCCAGATATTCCGGGCGACATCGCGACAAAAATGGCCAGCATGGGAAAGAGACAGGCCAAGAACACGGCGGCGTGGTTTCGGTTGGCGAAGAGGCCCACTGCGCTGCCATTATTTGTAGTCTTATACAAATAGAGCGGCCCACTTGCGCCGCCCGCCAATTGAAGGACGCCGACTATCCCTGAAATGCCTCCCAAGGTTATGATTAGCGGCAGGGCTAGTCGCCAGTCGTCTCGTCCAAGCTGCACGGCAAATAAAATCACCGCCACTGGGGCAAACAGAAAAAAGAGCGACTGCAGGGCCGCTTGCGGCACCGTGGCTAATGTTTGCGTAGAGCCGGGTACATCAGCGACGGCGCGAATATCTGCTGCGTTGCGTAGACCTTGAGAGTAAGCCTCAAGGTCCAACGGCAGTGGT
>CAJBSR010000397.1 GCA_903958285.1 uncultured Sphingomonadales bacterium | reverse complement strand
TGGCAAACCTCAACGCGTTGCGCTTTGGCCGGCCTGATCATCCCAAGATGCGCCACCTGATCTCGGGCGTGGTGCGCGGCATTGGCGGCTATGGCAATTGCGTCGGCGTGCCGACGGTGGGCGGGGAAGTGAACTTCCACCCGGCTTACGACGGCAACATCCTTGTCAACGCGATGACCGTCGGCGTCGCCGAGACGGACAAGATCTTCTATTGCGCGGCCTCCGGCGTCGGCAACTCCATCGTCTATGTCGGCTCCAAGACCGGACGTGACGGCATCCACGGTGCCACCATGGCGAGCGCCGACTTTGGCGAGGATTCCGAAGAAAAGCGGCCAACCGTTCAGGTGGGCGATCCGTTCACCGAAAAGCTGCTGATCGAAGCCTGCCTGGAACTGATGGCGACCGACGCCATCGTCGCCATTCAGGATATGGGTGCGGCGGGCCTCACCTCCTCCAGCGTCGAAATGGCGTCCAAGGGCGGATGCGGCATCCGGCTGAACATGAATGCTGTCCCGCAGCGCGAAACGGGCATGACGCCCTATGAAATGATGCTCTCTGAAAGTCAGGAGCGGATGTTGATGGTGCTGAAGCCGGGCAAGGAAGCCATGGCCGAAGCCATCTTCAAGAAGTGGGAACTCGACTTTGCTGTGATCGGCGAAGTCACCGAGGGCGGCCATATGGTGCTCGAATGGAATGGAGACGTGGTCGCTGACATTCCGCTCGGACCGCTGGCCGAAGACGCGCCGGAATATGAGCGGCCCTATCTCTCACCCGCTGATTACGCCGCCTGGGCCAAGGTGCCTGCGCTCGGCGATGTACCCGAAAGCACCGACATCGGCGCGGACCTCGTCAAGCTGATGGGCAGCCCTGATATCGCCAGCCGCCGCTGGATCTGGGAGCAATATGACAACAAGGTCGGCGGTGACACCGTGCAGGCGCCGGGCGGCGACGCCGCAGTGGTGCGCGTTCATGGCACCAACAAGGGCCTTGCCATGTCGACCGACTGCACCCCGCGCTATTGCTATGCGGACCCCTATGAAGGCGGCAAGCAGGCGGTGGCCGAAACCTATCGCAACATTTCAGCCGTCGGCGCAACGCCGCTTGCCATCACCAACTGCCTGAACTTTGCCAACCCGCAGCGCCCCGAAATCATGGCGCAGATCGTCCACGCGCTGGGCGGCATGGCAGAGGCCTGCCGCGCGCTCGACTACCCCATCGTGTCGGGCAACGTCTCGCTTTACAATGAATCGAAGGCAACGGGCGGCGGCTCTGCCATCTTGCCGACGCCAGCGATCGGCGGCGTTGGCCTGATGGCGGATTGGACCAAAACCGCGACCATCGCCTTTAAGGGTGAAGGCGAAGCGATCTGGCTCATCGGTGGTGAAGGCACACATCTGGGCCAATCCATCTGGCTGCGCGAAGTGCAGGGCCGCGAAGCCGGTGCACCTCCACCGATCGACCTGGCCGCAGAACGCGCCCATGGCGACACCGTCCGCGCACTGGTCCAGGCCGGAACTGTGACGGCTGTGCATGACATCTCAGACGGCGGCCTTATCGTCACCGTCGCGGAAATGGCGCTGGCCGGAAAGATCGGCGCGACACTTGATGCGCTCAACACCGCGCAAGCCTTTGGCGAAGATCAGGCGCGCTATGTTGTGACGACGCCAGCCAATGTCACCATCCCCGGCGCGGTCCGCATCGGCACGACCGGCGGCGGCAGCGTCGCAGGCGTTCTGCTCGATACGCTGCGGACGGCGCATGAAGGCTTTCTGCCAAACTTGATGAACGGATAAAGGGCGGTCCTCGCCTCCGTTTGCCCTGAGCTTGTCGAAGGGTCGTTCTTTCTGGTCACCCGTATGTCGGCGCAAAGCGAAGGACGGCCCTTCCACCAGCTCAGGGCATACGGGGATCAAAAGCTCAAGCGAACTTGACGCCCTCAATCGCCAACGGCGCGAACCGCACCAGTCGGCTCGTGGCCACTGCCGCCTGACGGTTCACCACGGCCAGCTTATAGTCAGGGTCTGTCACCATCGCGAGGAAGGCGCCGGCGTTGGGATAGGCCGCGATAAAGGCCGCATCCCATTGCTCATCCACAGGGCCGGTCAAAACCGTCTCAAACCGGCCACGCCACACGATGCGGCCCCCAAGCCGTTCGAAAATCGGCGCGCTTGTCGTGCCATATTCCTCATAGGCCCGCGCGCCGGTCCAGCCCTTGCCCGCATGGTCATGGCCTTCGGGATAGGCCGCGATGTCGCGGTACCGGATCAGGTTGAGCATGTTGATCGGCGTGTCACGCGGGAGCGCTTTGAACAGATCAAAAGCCGCCCGCGTCGGGTCAACATAGGTCTCGGTCATTTGGAGCTTCCTGTCTTGGCCGGGCAATCGCCGGTGCGGCGGCCCGTGACTGTGGACACAATGCGCAGCGCCTTATCTTTGGGTTGATCGAGCGTCTCTTCAACGCGGGTCACTGATTCCAGATCAACCTTATCCCCGCCATAGGTGCCACTTGTGGCGACGACCATCTGGCCGGGACTGCCCTCTTTTCGGCAGGTCAGCACGGCGTTGAGCGCGCCGCGCAGCAAAGAGAAGGTTTCAAAACTACATGCCCCATTGGCCGTGCCGCCGATCAACGCAGAGCTTGGCCCGCGCGCCTGATCCGGCGAGACGCAGCTGGTTTGCGTCTGCGTGCGGCCCACCATCTGCTGGGTCATGGCCTCAGCAATCCGGGGGTCTGCGCCTTCCACGCCGGGCAGGCGCACCTCGGTGATTTCGGTGGTGACGGTCCATTGCCCGGGGGTGATGGTCTCCACCTTCGCTGCGGCTTTCTGGACATCGGCCACGCTCGCATTTTTCATCTCGACATCGTCGGGAGATTTCCCGCACCCGGCGATCAACAAAGCAGGCAAGGTCAGCCCTACAACAGCCCTCATCATCAACTCCCCGCCCGAACACCGGGCGCGGCGATACAACGCCAAATGGCGCACATTGGCAAGATGTCACCCACCGTTAAATCCACTCCAAATCTGAGCGAATTCGGCAGTATGTGGCAAGGCATCTATTGCGCCATGGACGACAGCTACGAGCAGCAGACTATGCGTGCGCGACCAAAGGACGCCAAGCATGATCGAGAGCGGAGAGAGCGTCGCGATTGTAAAAGCGGCGACCTGCCCGGGATCAGTTGACCAGCCGTCCACGCCGGGGCCGCCACGCAAGTAGAGGCCAGGCCAATGGACCAGCGCGAAGGTGACAGATGTAATCGCAATTGCGACAATCGGGGACGCGAGCCACGCAGACAGCCGGGACTGCAACACTGCGCGGAACAAATATTCCTCGCACAGACCGGCTTCTAGCGACATCCAGACCCATGCGAGAGCAACCCAGAAAAGCGCCGAGGGGAAGGTCAGGCCCACGCCGGACATGTTTCGCAGCGAAGGGGAGACGAGGGTTAGGAGTGCGAAGAAAAGGGCCGAAAGGGCAATGAGACTAAGGATCACGCCGCGCTGGCGCAGCCCTGCCCGCGCAGTGTCCTTCAACTTACCCCCCAGCGCTAAAACGAGGGCCGCGGGCACTGCAACATGTATTGCGAGCTTGTAGGC
>CAJBSR010000396.1 GCA_903958285.1 uncultured Sphingomonadales bacterium | reverse complement strand
TCAATCGCACTTTCCGCGACGAAGCGCTCAAAGCCGGACTTGCCGATTTCAACGTCTTTGCTTGCAGCGGCCAGCACCTTTCCCTTTTGGATAAGGAAGGTTTCGGCTGTGTAGGTCCCCACCGGAACCCGCGCCGGGATGTAAAGTCGGGCGCGATAGAGAACGCCATCCGAGATTTCGACGGTGCCGGGAGATTCTGCGTAGAGCGCATTGCGCAGCCGCAGGTCGATAAGCCCGTTTTCGAAGCGCCGCTGAACGTCGGGCGTTTCGCCGCTTGCAGGGGAGAGTTGCAGGTTGTTGATGCCCAGCTCGTAGATTGCGGCTGTGCGTTCATCGACCAGCTGTTTCAAAGGCTTTGAACTAGCGATGGCGTAATAAGCGGGAGCAGACCGAAACCGCGCCGACTCTGCATTGACCCAGATGAGCCCGCCCAGCTTTTGCTTTTCACGCACGATCATCGATTGGGATGGGCCGCGCAGCACCACGACGATATCTGCATCTTCAGATGGGACGCGACCGCCCGGGTAGAGGATCGCGCCAAAGAGCAGCAACTCAGCCCCGGTGAAGCTGTAGACGATGTCGATCTTGCGCTGAGAGACATCGGGGACAAGCACAGGGTTTGCCGCGGCCAGAGACAGGAGCGCCAAGGGGAGCAGCGCGAGGCGCTTCAGCCAGTTCATGACAATTGCACCGTGTAGATTTCCGGCGGGCGCCAGCCCAGGCCAAGAGCAAGCCAGATGGCGAGCAGCAGAATGACGGCAGAAAGGCCGAGGCGCAGCCAATCCGGCTGCAGCTTTGAGGCAAGCCGAGCGCCCAATTGTGCCCCTATGACGCTGCCGACAAGCAGCAATCCCGCAAGGACAATATCGACCGCGTGCGTGGTGACAGAATGCACCATCGTTGTGATGGCTGTGACGAACAGGATTTGGAATAGCGACGTTCCGACGACGACCCGGGTGGACATGCCGAGCAGGTAGATCATGGCTGGCACAAGAATGAAGCCTCCGCCGACGCCAAGCAACACCGTCAGGATGCCGACCAGAAAGCCAAGCGCAAGCGGCGCGAGCGGAGAAATATAGAGGCCCGAGGCGTAAAACCGCCAGCGGAGCGGCAGGTTGGCCACCACTGGATGATGGCGGCGCTTCCGCGGAGGGACAGGCACGCCAGACCGCTTTGCGCTGATGGCGGCCCAGGCATCCCGAGCCATCATGGAGCCGATCACGCCCAGCAGAACGACGTAGAGAATGGCGATGATCGTATCCATCTGCCCGGCGCTTTCCAGCAATGCGAAAATGCCGGCGCCGCCAACCGCACCAGCAAGACCGCCCGCGACCAGAACAAGACCCATTTGCCAGTCGACCCCGGCCCTTTGCCAATGGGCGAGCACGCCGGAGACGCTGGCCCCAGTCACCTGCGTCGTGGCAGAGGCTGCGGCAACGGTGGGGGGGATTCCGTAAAGGATGAGGAGAGGAGTCGTGAGAAAGCCACCGCCAACGCCGAACATGCCCGACAATATGCCGACCCCGCCGCCAAGCAGCACAACGACCAGTGCGTTCACGGACATGTTGGCAATCGGCAGGTAGATGTCCATTTCACCAACGGTCCTAGCCTCTGTTGCGGCCAACCGAAAGGGCTCTCTCAGAAATCCTTCGACATGGTGATTGCGATGCCGGAGTTGGGGCGGGCATCACCGGCAATACGTACGCGCCAGTCCAGCGTCAGGCGAATGTTGAGAGGCGGTGGCCCGATCATCGTTGTCGCGCTGGGTCCGACATCCAGCCGCTTCAGACCGGGCTGTATGCCGCCCCAAAGCCCCAAGCCAATTGCGCGGCTATCCCCGATTGATCTGCTTACCTTTGCGGCGCCATCGGCAAACAACACCGGGCGTCGAACGCCCACCATGCCTGCTTGCGCATAGACATCTGCGCGCCATGCGCTGCCTCGCTTCTGAGAGGATCCACCGCCGGCCAGAAACAGGGATGCTGCGTCTTGAACCCGCGCACCGCCCCGCAGACGATGCTCTGCGATCAGTTCAACCGGGAACTCCGGAAACGGGCGCACGCTGATGCCGGGGGCCACCTCATAGGCCGTCAGCTTCTCTAGAGGGGCATAGGCCCGCAGGGAAAGGCGCAGGCGATCCTTTAAGGCGAACGGAAAGACGATCCGCGCGCCGATTTGGCTGCCGCCCAATTGGCCTCCTGCACCCAAAGGCTGGCCTGCGGCATCAGGGCGCCAGACGGTCCAAGCCGCGCCCTGCAAAGGCTTTTGGTTCATTGTTCGTTTTGGAGACGCGGCAACGCTTAGCGCATCATCTGTCTCGGCGGAGCTGGTGCTGGGATCGCCCGATCCGATCATAGCTGAACTCGTCAACAGCTGGGTGGGCAAAGCACTTTCAGGAGCGGACGCTCCCGCAGGCCATTGTGCTTTCGATATCCGCGCTGCCGAAAGGCGTTTGCCGTGACCAACCGACTGCGGGCGCGCTTGCGGCGCCAGCACAGCTGAATTCACGGTCGTGCCGTACGTTACGTTCGGGATTGCTTTTGGGGCTGCGTCCGCAGGCGTGCGCCAAACAGCCGCCCGCTGCGGCTTTTCGGTGAAATAGACCACGGACGCTCTGCCCATACCCCAAAGGACGATAACCAGCCCGAGCGCTTCAATAGAACGCGCGCGACCTTGAGTCACCGAAGCGGTCCTTGGGGGAAACTGTGTTCGGTCTTGTCCCAAAAGACCTGCCCTGTTTTCAGCATGCGGAGGTAGGTTGAAACAGCACGGCGCGCGGCCATCATGGCAATGATGTTCGAGGTGATCATCCGTGGAATGGAGATCAGCCCTTCCTTCCAGCCATAGTGTCGCGCGACGCAACTTGCCCGAACGGCGAGACGCCAGAGAAGCAGGCCAGCGTTCAAGGCCAATAAGGCGCTAAGAGCAGATCCGAGAGGCCGCTGGCTCTCAGAGAAGAGGAACAGCAAGGCGGTCAGCACTAGGGCGCCATAGCCGCAAAGAAGCAGCAACGCAGCGAGGGGCGCCCGGCGATCCCGCAGGCGCATCCAGCGTTCGAAGAGGCCGCCCCGCCAGCCCACGCGATCCCATCCGGCAAGGGCGATGCCAATCATCCATCGGGTCTTTTGCCGAACAGCAGTCTGTAAGGTCGCTGGAAAATAGGCCTGTGTGGCTACGAGCCGCCCGTCCGCGCCGGCAATTCGCACGAAGGCGCCTGTCAGTCCCAACTCCCCCAAGCGAAGACCCAACTCGTAGTCTTCGGTCAAACTGTCTTCAGCAAAGGGTAGGCCGCCGCGGCTCGCGGCAATGTCCGCAAGTGCGGATCGACTGATCGAGCAGCCGACGCCCGCCGAGGGCAGGGCGGCCCCGATTGCCTCGCGAACGACCAGGTCGCGGCTATGGGCTTCGGCAAACTCGTCAAGATAATGTCCGCTGATCCAGCGCGAACCTGTTTGCCGGAGGGGCAGGACCGGTATCTGGATCAGGGAAAACCGATCTCCCAGTGCTGCATGAACCCGCAACTCGTCGCGATGGACGAGATCTTCTGCATCATGGAGGAGGATGGCTGCAAAGCGGGTGCCGGACCGCGCCTCGTCGTCGACCATCGCACGGTAGAGATTATTGAGGCATCCAGCCTTTGTCGTTGGACCATGGGTCGCACCAATGACCAGCCGGATTTTTGGATCCTTCAAAGAGGAGGCTGCGGCAATGGTCGCGGCGTCATTTGCATAGCAGCCGACATAAAGCCGATAGCCCACGTCCCCCCATTGCGAGATACAGCGCTGGAGCATGGCGCAGATGACGGCCTCTTCCCGCCAGGCCGGAATGAAGACTGCGATGTCGCCTGGGGTGCGCGAAGGGGGGTGGGCGGC
>CAJBSR010000395.1 GCA_903958285.1 uncultured Sphingomonadales bacterium | reverse complement strand
TGGCTCTGTCCTGCACAGTGAACCTGTCGAGATCGACACCGGTGTAGTGAACAGTGATGCGCTCTTCGGGCATGCCGATGCGGGCCATGTCGCCCTTCAGCGCCTCAGACACGGCCAGTAGCCCATCTGCGGATCGTCCAGCGGCGCTCACCTGATTTGCGGTTGGGGGATTCTGTCCCCAGAAATGGATGTCTGCACCGCGCGCCTTGATGGATACAGGCACGCCGAAATGGGCGCCCAGTGCGACCGCGGCAGGGCCATCGGGGAAGAAGAATTCCGCATCGATGATGTCAAAGGGAAAGGTCCGCCGAATCTCCGCGAGGAGGGGCATCAGGCGACGGGCCATCGCACCTGCGTCAAAGCGTCCTTTGGTGCTTGGTAGGTGTCTGAAACGTGGACGCTGAACACGCAGGCCTTTCCAGTCTTCCGCTTCCGGTACCTTGGAAAAACTGCGATAATGCGGGTGCAGGCTGAACGGAAAGGGTGGTAAGCCGATGGGGGCGACCACCTGAAGTTCGACATCGGGATGCGCGGCAAGGCCAAGCGTCTGCCGTTCCACAAATGGACCGAGGCTGGGGCGCGTGATGTCCGGAAAAAGGGTCGCTAAAGTGAGGACGCGCAACATCACGCTGCGCCCTGAATTGCGCGCAGTGCCGCTAAGGCAACGCCAGATAACGATAACGCCGTCTCAACCATCTGAGACGGAATAGCGTCAAACCGTTAAACAACTGCATCTCCGTGCTTGGCGTTCCGGAAAGCACGGGCTAAGAACGCCGCCATGTCGAGTTCACGTTTCAAAACCGCCGCTCTCCTCGCTGTCATTGCGCTGGCCGTTCCACTTGCCGGTTGCGCTGGCAATCGGGGCCGCAATAAGGCGGATACGTCTTACGTCGCGCGCGACGTGAACACGCTCTACAACGCGGCCAAAGACCGTTTGGACCGTGGGCAGTTCAAGCTTGCTGCTGCATTGTTTGATGAGGTTGAGCGCCAGCATCCCTATTCGGTCTGGGCCCGCCGTGCGCAGTTGATGAGCGCATTTAGCTATTATGCGGCACGCGATTATACCGAATCGACCAATTCGGCGCAGCGCTTCCTGTCGATCCATCCGGGCAACCGGGACGCGCCTTATGCCTATTATCTGATCGCGCTCAATTATTATGAGCAGATCTCTGATGTCACGCGTGACCAGAAAATCACCCAGCAGGCGCAGGATGCCCTTGGTGAACTGATCCGCCGTTATCCGGATAGCCGCTACGCTGCCGATGGCCGCCTTAAGCTTGATCTCATCCGCGATCACTTGGCGGGCAAGGAAATGGAAATCGGCCGCTATTATCAGCGCCGTGGCCTTTGGCTGGCAAGCGTTGTCCGTTTCCGCAAGGTCACGGAAGATTACCAGACCACCAGCCATGCGGCTGAGGCGCTGATGCGTATGACGGAAAGCTATCTCGCCATGGGCGTTCCGGAAGAGGCGAAGAAGACTGCAGCCGTTCTGGGGGCGAACTATCCCGCCTCGGACTGGTATAAGCGCGCCTTTGAGCTCATGCAGAAGCACGCCCCGCAGGCGTGACCCACGCCCGATGCTGACTTCTCTCTCGATCCGTGACGTTGTCCTGATCGAGGCGCTCGACCTTGATTTTGCCAACGGACTTGGTGTGCTGACCGGGGAGACCGGAGCCGGCAAATCGATCCTGCTTGATGCCTTGGGCCTGGCCTTGGGCGATCGCGCGGACAGTGGCCTCGTCCGCCAAGGCTGCGCACAAGCGAGCGTAACGGCCAGCTTTTTTGCCCCAGAGTCTGCTCTTCAGCTTCTGACATCCAATGATCTTAACATCGGCATGGGCGAGGAATTGATCGTCCGCCGCACAGTGAAGGCCGATGGCGGCAGTCGTGCTTGGATCAACGACCAGCCGGTGTCAGCGGCTCTGCTGCGCGAACTCGGCGGGTCGTTGGTGGAAATTCACGGCCAGCATGATGATCGCGGGTTGATCAATCCCAAGGGCCACCGTGATCTGCTCGACAGCTTTGCGCGGGCCGATACCGCTGCTGTCCGGCTCTCACATGCCGCCTGGCGCAATGCGGAGGCGACACTGGCGACCGCGCGGCAGGCGCTGGAAGATGCGGAGCGGGACCGGGAATGGCTGGCCCATGCCGTTGCGGAGCTAAAGGCGTTCGATCCGCAGCCGGGCGAAGAAGATGAGTTGGCGGGTCGCCGCGCTCTGATGCAGCGCGGGGAAAAGATCGCAGCTGAACTCGCCGCCATCACCGAACTGGTTGAGGGGAGCGACGGCGCTCTCTCTCAATTGCGGCAGGCCGCCCGCATCTTGGACCGCATTTCAGAGGACCATCCGACCCTCGCAGAAGCATTGGCGGCGGTTGACCGTGCCATTAGCGAAAGCGGGATGGCTGAAGACAAATTGCGCGAAGCGGGTCACGCGTTGTCGTTCGATCCAGCTTCGCTGGAGGCGGATGAGACACGGCTGTTTGATCTGCGCGCGCTTGCCCGCAAACACCGTGTTCAGCCCGAGGCGCTGGTCGAATTGACGGTGGAGCTATCAACCAAGCTCGACGCCATCGAAGCAGGCGGGGAAGGTCTGGCAAAGCTGGAGGCAGCTCTTGCGGCGGCCCGCGCAACCTATGAGGCGGCAGCGCGTGATCTCGCGGCGAAACGCCGTGAGGCGGCAGGGCGTCTCGATGTTGCCGTTGCGACGGAGCTTGTGCCGCTCAAGCTCGATTCCGCGCGGTTCCAATCGCTGGTCGAAGAGTTGCCTGAGGCGCAATGGGGTCCATCGGGCATGGACCGGGTGGAGTTCATGGTGTCGACCAACCCAGGCGCGCCCTTTGCGCCACTCATTAAGATTGCGTCCGGCGGTGAACTCTCCCGCTTCATCCTCGCACTGAAAGTTGCGCTGGCTGAAGTTGGTGCGGCGGGCACGATGATCTTTGACGAGATCGACCGTGGCGTGGGCGGAGCTGTCGCCTCGGCCATTGGGGAACGACTGGCGCGGCTTGCGCAGAAGACACAGCTTCTGGTCGTCACGCACAGTCCGCAGGTTGCCGCTCGCGGGGCGGCGCACCTCATGATCGCCAAAGCCTCAGAAGGCACGGTCACGCGCACCAGCGTCCGCCAGTTGGACGCCGCTGAACGCCGCGAGGAGATTGCCCGCATGCTCTCCGGTGCGCAGGTGACGGATGAGGCCCGCGCGCAGGCAGAACGGCTGCTGGAGGCGGCGTGAGCGACATGTTTGATATGTCGGAAGCCGACGCTGCCAACCGTTTGATGCGCCTTGCGAAAGAGATCGCGAAGCACAACCGGCTCTATCATACGCAGGACGCGCCGGAGATTTCGGATGCGGACTATGACGCGCTGGTCCGCGAGAACAACGCGTTGGAGGCCCAGTTTCCGCATCTTATCCGTGCAGACAGCCCCAATAAGCTCGTCGGCGCAGCGCCCGCCGGGCATTTGACGAAGATCACGCATGCCAAGCCGATGCTCAGCCTCGACAACGCTTTTGCGGATGAGGATGTCGTCGACTTTGTCGGGCGTGTCCGGCGTTTCCTCAATCTGGCGGACGATGCCGAGGTTAACTTAACGGCCGAGCCTAAGATTGACGGCCTGTCCTGTTCGCTCCGCTATGAAGGCGGCAAGCTGGTGATGGCGGCCACGCGCGGTGACGGACAAGTGGGTGAGGATGTGACAGCGAATGTGCGCACCATCGCTGACATTCCGCAGCAGATCACCGGCAACATCCCCGAGGTGTTTGAGGTGCGCGGCGAAGTCTACATGTCGAAGGCTGACTTTGACGCCATCAATGAGCGGGCCGAGGCAGAAGGGACAAAGCTCTTCGCCAATCCGCGCAATGCAGCGGCGGGTTCACTGCGGCAAAAGGACGCAAAGATAACCGCCGCACGTCCCTTGCGCTTCTTGGCCCATGGCTGGGGCGAGGCGGCGTCTTTGCCGGGCGAGACGCAGTTCGAGGTGATCAAGACTATAGAGAGCTGGGGATTGCCTGTGGATCCGCGCTTTGTGCGCCTGAACGCCACCGCAGAGGTGCTGGCCCATTATCGGTCCATCGAAGCCCTGCGCGCCGACCTGCCGTTCGACATTGATGGCGTGGTCTACAAGGTAGACCGGCTCGATTGGCAGGCGCGGCTTGGCTTTGTCGCCAAGGCACCGCGCTGGGCCATCGCCCATAAATTCCCGGCAGAGCGGGCGGAAACGACGATTGAGTCCATCGACATTCAGGTCGGCCGTACAGGCAAGCTGACACCGGTTGGGCGATTGAAGCCGGTGACGGTGGGGGGTGTCGTCGTCTCGAACGTCACACTCCACAACCGCGATGAGATTGCCCGGCTGGGCGTCCGTCCGGGCGATCGGGTCGTCGTCCAGCGGGCAGGGGATGTCATCCCGCAGATCGTGGAGACGCTGACACGCGAAGCGGAGAGGGACGCCTGGGCGTTTCCAGATCATTGCCCGGAATGCGGGTCGGAAGCGGTGGCAGAGGACGGCGAAGTGGACGTCCGGTGCACCGGTGGCCTCATCTGTCCGGCACAGCGCGTGGAACGGCTCAAGCACTTCGTCAGTCGTGCGGCGCTGGATATTGAAGGTTTGGGTGAGAAGACCATCGTTGAGTTTTTCGGCCTTGGTTGGCTGCACAGTCCGGCAGACATCTTCCGCCTGCGACAGCGCCGCGCCGAGATTGTCGGTCGCGAAGGCTGGCAGGATAAGTCTGTGGATAACCTGTTGGCGGCTATCGAGACCAAGCGGTCACCGGACCCTGCGCGGCTCGTCTTCGCGCTGGGCATTCGCCATGTTGGTGCAGTGACGGCAAAAGACCTTTTGAAGGCGTTCGGCACGGTTGAGCGCGTCCGTGAGGTCGCAACAGGCGAAGGCGCCATGGAAGAGCTGACGCAAGTCGACGGCGTTGGTCCTGTCGTGGCGGAAGCGCTCGTCGAGTTCTTCCATGAGGCGCACAATCAGGAGGTCTGGAACGATCTCCTGAGCGAAGTCACGCCGCCCGCTTTCGTCTCGAACGTCCGCGAGTCTGTCGTCTCCGGCAAGACGGTCGTCTTTACCGGCAGCCTTGAAACCATGAGCCGCGATGAAGCCAAGGCGCAGGCGGAATCACTGGGCGCAAAAACATCCGGTTCCGTCTCGGCGAAGACCGATCTTCTTGTGGCCGGGCCGGGCGCTGGTTCAAAACTCAAAAAGGCGCAGGAGCTTGGGATTGAGGTGATTGACGAGGCGGCCTGGGCGCAAATTGTTGCCAACGCTGGCTAACCTGCGAACGGGCGGCGCAGCATCCGGCTTGACCCGTGAACCGCCCCCCGTCAAAGCAAGCAAATGACCGAACAGACGGACCTTTCCTTGCTCACTTTCGAGCAGGCCCTCAAAAAGCTTGAGGAAATTGTGGCGCGGCTTGAATCCGGGGAGGCGGCGCTCGATGAATCGATCACGCTCTACACCCAGGGGGAGGCGCTCCGCGCACAGTGCGAGGCGCGGCTGAAGGATGCGCAGGCGCGGATCGAAAAGATCACGCTCGGCGCCAACGGCCAGCCGAGCGGCACGACCGCGTTTGACGCCGGCTGATCCTCCCAAAATGTCGAGCGATCTTCTGACAGTAGCGCTTGCGGACATTGCCGCAGACGTTGACCGTGGCTTTGATCTGCTGTTGCCGGTGCCGGATGATGGCCGGGCGCGCCTCTATGAAGCGATGCGCCACGCGGCCATTGGCGGAGGGAAGCGCTTGCGGCCCCTGCTCGTGGTGGCAGCGTCTCGACTGTTCAACGTTGGTCTCGAATCGGCGCTGAATGTCGGCATCGCGATTGAATGTATCCACGTTTATTCGCTCGTTCATGATGACCTGCCGTGCATGGATGATGATGACATGCGGCGCGGCAAGCCAACGGTGCATAAGGCCTTTGACGAGGCGACTGCGGTGCTTGCCGGGGATTCGCTCCACGCGCTCGCCTTTGAAATTCTGGCGGATGAAGAAACGCATCCGGACCCGTTCGTCCGTGCGGAACTGATTGCAGAACTCGCGCGCGCTTCCGGCCCATCGGGCATGGCGGGCGGACAGATGATGGATCTGGCGGCCAGTGATGCGGACTTTGATCTCCATTCAGTAACGCGCCTTCAGCAGTTGAAAACGGGTGCGCTCATTTCCTTCTGCCTTGAGGCAGGCGCGATCCTTGGTCGCGTGCCGCCGGAGGGGCGTCAGGGTCTTCGCGGCTATGCACGTGATATTGGGCTCGCCTTCCAGATTGCCGATGACGTGATCGACGCCGAAGGGGATGCCGCGGTTGCGGGCAAAGCCGTCAACAAGGATGCGGAGGCCGGCAAAGCGACGTTCCTCTCCCTGCTGGGTATTGATCGGGCCAAGGCACAGATGCACATGCTTGTGGAGCAAGCCATCGCGCATTTGCACACATTTGGGGAAGAGGCGGACCTGCTGCGCGCCATTGCGCGCTATACGGTAGAAAGGGACCGATAATGGGGGAGCGCATCGGGGTTTATCCCGGCACATTCGATCCGATCACGCTGGGGCACATGGACATCATCCGGCGCGGCGCAAAGCTGGTTGACCGGCTGATTGTTGGTGTGACGACCAATGCAAGCAAATCCCCCATGTTCAGCGATGATGAACGCATCGAGATGGTCAAACGCGAAGTGGCGACCATCGGCGGTGCCATCGATGTTGTCGGCTTTGATTCGCTCCTCATGGACTTCGCCGAGAAGCAGAAGGCGTCGATCATTGTGCGCGGCCTTCGTGCTGTCGCGGACTTTGAATATGAATATCAGATGGCGGGGATGAACCAGCAGTTGAATGACCGCATCGAGACGGTTTTCCTGATGGCGGACGTCTCCCTGCAGCCGATTGCGTCACGCTTGGTGAAGGAAATCGCGATCTATGGCGGTGACATAGCAAAGTTCGTGACACCGGCCATCAAGTCTGAAGTTGTTGCCCGTGTTGAAAAGATAGGAAAGCGCGGAAGCTGATCCGTTCATCGGCAGCTAAGCCAGCCGCAGGTAATTTGCCGCGGCAATCGAGAGGTGTAATGTGAAGAAACTGTTTGCCGCGATCATGATGCTGCTGGGTCTTGCCGGGACAGCCAGCGCAAAGGAAAAGGTTGTGGCCCCGCCACCCGCGCCGGTTTCGACCATTCCCGCCCCAGAGCCCGACAATATTCTGGTGCTCGACCTGTCGACCGGCGGGCAGGTGCGCATTCAGCTCCGCCCCGATAAGGCGCCCGGCCATATCGAACGCATCAAGCAGCTGACCCGCGCTGGCTTTTATGATGGCGTCATTTTCCACCGTGTGATCGAAGGCTTCATGGCGCAGACGGGTGATCCGCAAGGGACCGGCGAGGGCGGCTCACCGCTCCCTGATCTGAAGGCTGAGTTCAACGATCTGCCGCATCTCCGTGGCGCCCTTTCCATGGCGCGCACCAGCGCACCGGACAGCGCCAACAGCCAGTTCTTTATCGTCTTTTCGCCCACGCTTCGGCTGGACGGGAAATACACGGTTCTCGGCCGCGTGATGAGCGGTATGCAATATGTCGACGCTATTGAACGGGGTGAGCCACCGCTCAACCCTTCAAAGATCGTCCATGCCTGGATTGGCGCCGATGGTCCGGACGCGCGGCGTGTGCCGTTGCCGCAGGTGTCCGCTAAGCTTGAAGAACCGGCCGCAACGCCGCAGCCCTAATGCGCGTCGATCTTTTCGACTTTGACCTACCCCAAGATCTGATCGCCCTGCGCCCCGCCCAACCGCGGGATGCAGCGCGGCTCTTGCTGCTTGAAGGGGATGCGACGGAGGACCGCTCCGTCCGCGATCTGCCTGACATCCTCAGGCCCGGCGATTGTCTGGTGTTCAACGACACGCGCGTCATTCCGGCCCAGTTGGAAGGCACACGCGGCGAGGCGCGCATTGGTGCGACCCTGCACAAGCGGGAAGGCCTGCGCGACTGGCGGGCCTTTGTCCGCAATGCCAAGCGGTTGAAAGACGGGGACCGGATCAATTTCGGGCAGGATGTCACGGCGCTGGCGGTGAGCCGAGGCGTTGATGGCAGTGTGCTTCTCCATTTTGAAGGCGAAGAGCCGGTCGAGCTTCTGCTGGAGCGCGCCGGGACAATGCCTTTGCCCCCCTATATCGCGGCGAAACGCGGAATCGATGAACGCGATGCCGAGGACTATCAGACGATGTTCGCGGCCGAAAAGGGTGCCGTCGCCGCGCCAACGGCTGCGCTGCACTTTACGCCCGATCTGATGGCGCGGCTCGATGCGGCGGGCATCGCGC
>CAJBSR010000394.1 GCA_903958285.1 uncultured Sphingomonadales bacterium | reverse complement strand
TGATAGAGCTGATCGGGCAGTGCGCTGTGGAAGCCGCTGCCGTCGCAACATTCGATCATCGTACCGCCCTGTTCGGTTGAGCCATATCGATTGACGATCACAGTATCTGTACAATTTCGCTCGCGCATACGACTCCGCAGATCATCACGCATGGCGGGTGATGAGGCCTCGCCGGTCGTCATAACCATACGTACACTAGAAAAATCAGCGTCAAGTTCCTGAGCGCGAATCAATGTCCGGCGTACGAAGCCTGCGACGCCCCAAAGAACAGTCGCACGGTGCCGTGCAACTGCGGCGACCGCTTGGTCGAGGCTGCGATTCACAGGAAATCGAGAATCCGTTCGCCCCGTCAGTCCGAAAATGATGGAGGCCCCGACGGCGGCGGCCTCGTCGGGCGCACGCGAGAAGGCTCCCATCGGGAAACCGGTTATAGGGAAGAGGTTCGCTATCCTGTCGCTCTCTCGGAGTCCGATGAGCTCACTTCTATCCTGGAATGCAAACATATAGGCGAAATGATCGTGCATAGTGACATAGATTGGGGCAGGGCGTCCGGTCGTGGTCCCGGTCGTGTAGATCACTTTGGAAAGGATGCCCTCATGACCAGGAAAACCGTCCGTCCTCATCCGGAATGAATCTGGATCAGCGAGGAATTCCTTCTTTGATATGGGCGGCAACAACTCCAGATCAGTACGATTGCGAATGTGTTCAGGACGAAGCCCTTCGGCCCGCATCAGCTTCGAATAGAACGGATGATGCTCGTAACAAAGTGCTACCATCCGCGACAATAGAACGTCCTGAAGAGCCTGAACATGCTCCAAAGGCTGCCTTAGAATATTTGGAAGAGTAAAGCCGTACGTAGCCTTCGTGTTAATTTCCATGCAAAAGTGAGCCGAGTTTTCCATCGAGAAGTGAGCCACCTCTAAGTTATGCTCTGCGGGTTATGCCGGGGTCAAGACATTGCTGGGCTCCTTCTTTTTTCGGGCTGCATCTGCCGAACTTGCTTTGAAGCGGAAGCTATCGTTTCCTGTCTCCAAGATGTGGCAACGGTGGGTCAGGCGGTCGAGCAGGGCGGTGGTCATCTTGGCGTCACCAAAGACTGTGGCCCATTCGCTGAAGCTTAGGTTTGTGGTGATGATGACGCTGGTGCGTTCGTAGAGTTTGCTCAACAGGTGGAAGAGCAATGCGCCACCTGAGGCGCTGAATGGCAGATATCCGAGCTCATCCAATATCACGAGATCGAGCTTGGTAAGGCCTTCGGCAAGCTGCCCAGTTTTGCCCTTGGCCTTTTCTTGTTCAAGCGCGTTTACCAGTTCGATTGTCGAGAAGAAGCGGATTTTACGACGATGATGTTCGACCGCCTGCACAGCAAGGGCTGTGGCGGCATGGGTTTTACCGGTCCCAGGGCCTCCGATCAGCACGACGTTCTGCGCCCCATCCATGAACTCACATTTGTGTAATTGGCGCAGTGTGGCCTCGTTGATCTCACTGGCGGCAAAGTCGAAGCCTGAGAGATCTTTGTAAGCTGGCAAGCGAGCGGCCTTCATATGATAGGCAATTGACCTCACCTCGCGCTCCGCCAGTTCAGCTTTAAGCAATTGCGACAGGACTGGCACAACCGCTTCAAAAGCCGGTGCGCCCTGTTCCATCAGGTCGGTGACCGCCTGAGCCAAGCCATACATCTTCAGGCTGCGAAGCATGATGATGATTGCACCACTTGCAGGATCATGACGCATGGCGACCTCCGGCTGTTTGAGCACGCAGGCCGTCATAGCGTTCGACATTGGCCTTGGGTTCAAGGCGCAGGATCAAGGCTTGCGGCGTGTCGATGTCAGTGCCGCCAGTTACCTTGCCGTCTACCAAGCGGTGAAGTAGGTTCAGTACATGGGTTTTGGTTGCAACGCCCTCGCCCAAGGCCATTTCTACAGCGGCCAGCACAGCTTGTTCATCGTGGTGCAAAACTAAGGCTAAAATGTCGACCATCTCGCGATCGCCACCAGGTTTGCGCAACATCAAATCCTGCAACTGTCTGAATGCAGGTGGCAATTCTGTAAAGGGCGCACCATTGCGCAAGGCACCAGGTTTGCGCTGGATGACAGCCAGATAGTGTCTCCAGTCATAAATCGTGCGGGGCAATTGCTTGTGTGAGCGATCAATGAAGCGTGTATGTTCGCATAGCACTTGCCCTTCGGCGGCGACAACAAGCCGTTCGGGATAGACACGTAAACTGACTGGGCGGTTCGCAAATGACGCCGGAACGCTGTAACGATTGCGCTCGAAGTTGATCAGACATGTGGGCGAGACGCGTTTGCTATGCTCAACAAAGCCATCGAAAGCACAGGGCAAGGGCATCAACGCTGTCTGTTCGGCGGCCCAAACATCGGCAATACTGCCGGCCAACCCGCCATGCGCGATATCGTGCCACATCTTCATGCAACGCTGCTCTAGCCAATCATTCAGCGCATCGAGATTGGGAAACTGGGGCATGGGCTGCCAAAACCGATGCCGAGCGTCACGGACATTCTTCTCAACCTGGCCCTTCTCCCATCCAGCCGCCGGGTTGCAGAACTCTGGCCCGAACACATAGTGGTTCGTCATAGCCAGAAAGCGAATGTTGATTTGCCGCTCTTTGCCGCGCCCGACACGGTCAACGGCCGTGCGCATATTGTCATAGATGCCACGTTCAGGCACGCCGCCGAAGACACGGAACCCATGCCAATGGGCATCAAACAACATCTCATGGGTTTGGAGCAAATAGGCCCGGATCAAGAATGCGCGGCTGTGCGATAGCTTGATATGGGCAACCTGCAGTTTGGTGCGCTCACCGGCCAGAACCGCAAAATCCTCGCTCCAGTCGAATTGGAACGCCTCTCCCGGACGGAACGTCAGTGGCACAAACGTCCCGCGTCCAGTTGTCTGCTGCTCATGCTGCCGATCTAATCGCCAGTCGCGGGCAAACGCTGCGACCCGATTGTAGGAACCGTTAAAGCCAAGCGCCACCAGATCAGAGTATAGTTGCTTCAATGTTCGCCGCTGCTTGCGCGACTTTCCCGCCTCCGCCTTCAGCCAAGCGGTCAGTTTGTCAGAAAATGGATCAAGCTTGCTATGCCGATCTGGCGTTGTAAATTGCGGCTCAATCGTGCCTGCATTCAAATGCTTGGTAACCGTATTGCGCGACAAACCAGTGCGGCGCGAAATCTCGCGGATCGACAACTTCTCCCGCAAAGCCATACGTCGGATTATGTTCAAAAGTCCCATGTGTATCACTCCATTACTCCCCATGGCGCAGAGCGCGGGGGAAGGGTCACATGGCTCAATTCTCAGTGGAAATTATTCGCTAAACCGGCTCACTTCTAAGTGGAAATCAACAGTGGAGATGAGTCGAATCCGGGTTTTCATCCTCATTTCAATCAATCTCGTCGGTCTCACTGTTCTGGTGTTTGCGTATCCGCACTTCATGGTGGCACCGGGGGCACTCATTGCCGCACACGCCAATCTGGAGACACATTGCTTCGCTTGTCATACGCCGTTGCGAGGGGCAGCCCCGGATCGATGCATCAGCTGTCACAAAATCGCAGACATCGGATTGCGGACAACCAAAGGAACACCCGTTGCGGGTACGAAATCCATACCACCGTTTCACCAAGGTCTAACCGCACAGAATTGCATGGCGTGCCACACCGACCATGCCAGTCCAGTATTGGCCTCCCGCGCACGCACACCATTCTCCCATGCGTTGCTCAACAGCACGTCGCGTGACAACTGCACTTCATGTCACACAGCACCCAGAACGGCCGACCATCCTGCCCCGACAGCACAATGCACGCAATGCCACAGTCAAAATGGCTGGAAACCTGCCACGATCGATCATGACCGTTTTTTTGTTCTGGACAAAGATCACAATGCTTCCTGTACAACTTGCCATACGTCGAACGACCGGCGGCAATTTACCTGCTATGGCTGCCATGAGCATACCGAAGCGAACATCAGAAAAAAGCATATCCGCGAAGGCATCCCGAATTTGACAAATAGTATCTCCTGCCACAAAAGCGCTCATGGCGATGCACGGGGAGGCGATAAGCGCGAGGGCGGGAAAAAGCACAAGAAGGACGATG
>CAJBSR010000393.1 GCA_903958285.1 uncultured Sphingomonadales bacterium | reverse complement strand
CGTCAACAAGCGTGAATATGGCCCCGGCCAGCACGGTCAGCGCCGCAAGGGCAAGACGTCTGACTTCGGTCTGCAGCTCCGCGCCAAGCAGAAGCTGAAGGGCTATTATGGCGACGTGACTGAAAAGCAGTTCCGCAGCTGCTATCATGAAGCTGACCGCATGAAGGGCGATACCTCGCAGAACCTCATCGGCCTGCTCGAGCGTCGTCTGGACGCCATCGTGTATCGCGCCAAGTTTGCCCCGACGGTTTTCGCCGCGCGTCAGCTTGTCTCGCATGGTCACATCCGCGTGAACGGCGTGAAGTGCAACATTGCGTCACGTCGCGTCGATGTCGGCTCGGAAATCTCGCTGAGCAACAAGGCGCAGGAAATGGCCCTCGTTATCGAAGCGCAGAGCCTCGCTGAGCGTGATATCCCAGAGTACATCGCCACCGACGGCGCGGCCAAGGTCACCTTCACGCGCGTCCCGACGCTCGACGAAGTGCCCTATCCCGTGAAGATGGAACCGAACCTGGTCGTCGAATTCTATTCGCGCTAATTTCGGTCTTACGAACGAATTTCAAAGGGCGGTCCTTCGGGGCCGCCCTTTTTCGTTGTGGCAGCGCGTGGCCAGTGCCATTGCACGGTCAGATCAAAACTCCGGAGTATCGCCATGAAGCGCGCCATTTCTCTCCTCGTCACGTGCCTCCTCAGCGGCACGGCCTTTGCCGCAGACCCCGACATCTCCGTCAACACGCTGAAGGAAGTCACCAAGACGCTGTCGTCTGACACCTTTGAAGGCCGCGCGCCGACGACAGCGGGCGAGGACAAGACGATTGGGTATGTCGCCGGTCGCTTCTCGGCTGCCGGGCTCCAGCCCGCCAACAAGGGCAGCTGGTTTCAGGACGTGCCGATGGTGCGGATGACAGCCGATCCTGCAACCAGCCTGAAGATCAGCGGCGGCAAGGCATCGCTCGACCTTGCCTATAAAACAGATCTGGTCGTCTACAGTGATCGCATCGTGCCGAAGACGGAGATCAAGAACAGCGATGTTGTCTTCGTCGGCTATGGCATCAATGCCCCGGAAAAGGGCTGGAACGATTACAAGGGCGTGGACGTGAAGGGGAAGACAGTCGTCATCCTCGTCAATGATCCTGACTATGAAGCAAAGGACCTGAAAGGCCCGTTCGGCGGGCGTGCCATGACCTATTATGGCCGCTGGACCTATAAATATGAGGAAGCGGCGCGGCAGGGCGCGGCGGCGGCGATCATCGTGCATGACACCTATCCAGCTGCTTATCCCTGGAGCGTTGTCGTCTCTAGCTGGACCGGCCCGCAAATCCGCATGGATGCAGCGGACGGCAATGCGGGTGACACGCAGGCCAATGGCTGGATCTCGAATGAGGGCGCGCAAAAGCTGATGGCGGCGGCAGGCAAGGATCTCGCCCAGCTTTCGGCTGCTGCAAAGAAGAAGGGCTTTAAGGCTGTGCCACTTGGCCTGAAGGCATCGCTCAGCTTTGAGACGGACATCAAGCACCTTGTGTCGAAGAACGTCGCCGGCGTGCTTCCCGGCAAGACGCGTCCCGATGAGTATGTGCTCTATTCCGCGCACTGGGATCATCTTGGCATTTGTGAGCCGGTGAACGGTGACAATATCTGCAACGGCGCGCTCGACAATGCGACAGGAACAGCGGGCCTCATCGCTTTGGCTGAAGCGCATGCGAAGGCAGGGCCTGCTGACCGGTCCATCTTGTTTCTCGCGGTGACGGCGGAAGAGTCCGGCCTGTTGGGGTCTGAATATTATGCCGCCAACCCGCTCTTCCCGCTCGCCAAGACCGTGGGCGGCATCAACATGGACGGCCTGAACGTGGCAGGACGCACGAAGGACGTGACTGTTATCGGTGGCGGCAAGTCTGAACTGGAGCCGCTGCTTGAGCAGTTTGCCAAGGCGCAGGGCCGCCGTGTTGAGCCGGAACCTTCGCCGGAAAAGGGCAGCTTCTACCGGTCAGACCATTTCAGCTTTGCCAAGCTCGGCGTGCCGATGATCTACTTTGATTCCGGCGAAGACTTTGTGAACGGTGGCAAGGCGGCAGGGGCCGCGGCTTCGGAAGACTATACGACGAACCGCTACCACAAGCCGCAGGACGAGTATCGCGATGACTGGGTCTGGGATGGGGCAGTTGAAGACCTGACGCTCAACTATCAGATTGGCCGCGCGCTCGCGGACAGCAATGTCTGGCCGAACTGGTATCCGACCGCCGAATTCCGCGCCGCGCGCGACAAGAGCCGGGGGAACAAGTGACGCTGCATCAGTCTCCCGAATGGGCCCCGCATGACAGCGTCTGGATCGGTTTCCCGTCGGCGGCTGATCTCTGGCTCGATGATCTGGACGGCGCGCAGGCCGAGGTCGCGGCCTTTGCCAACGCCGTTCATGCTGATGGCGCTGGGGAGACGGTCCGCCTCGTCTGCGCCAATGGCTTGGCCGAAGAGGCCGCACGTGCCCTAGCTGCACCGGGTGTAGAGATTGTCTCGGCACCGTTCTTCGACATCTGGCTGCGCGACACCGGGCCGATTGTCGTCGCAGAAGATGGCGCGCCCCTGGCGCTGGATTACAAGGGCAATGGCTGGGGCGGGAAATATCCCTCACCGCTCGATGATGATCTGGCCCGCATATTGTGTGAACAGGCGGCGCTGGAACGGTCTGCGCGCGACTGGGTATTGGAAGGCGGGGCGATTGAGGTCGATGGTGCCGGGCTGTGCGTCACGACCGGCCAGTGCCTGCTCAACCCTAATCGCAATCCGCAGCTTTCGCGGCGCGACATTGAAGAGCGCTTGAAGGTCGATCTTGGCCTGAAAGAAATTCTCTGGCTCGGCGTCGGGCTGCTCAACGACCATACCGACGGCCATGTCGATAACCTCGCCCGCTTCGTCGCTCCGGGCGTGCTGGCGCTGCCGGAACCCTTTGGCGATGATGACCCCAATGTCGCTGTGTTCGCTGATGCTTTGGCACGGGCGAAAGACTGGCCGGTTGAGATCGTGACGATCCCGTCGGCGGGTCTGCATTTGGATGAGGACGGGGAAGCTATCCCCGCCAGCCATATGAACTTCTACATCGGCAACGCCGTTGTGGTCGTGCCAATCTATGGCGGGCCGAGCGATGACAAGGCCGTCGAGGCGATTGCCAATCTCTTCCCCGGCAGGCGGACGGTGGGCCTGCCCGCCACGCACATCTTGACCGGCGGCGGCAGCTTCCACTGCATCAGCCAGCAGGTGCCGACGCTTTGACGCTGGCCTTCATCACGCGCGCGCTGCTGTCGGGCGTGATCGTTGCGGCCATCGCGCTTATTGCGAAGAAGAGCCCGGCGGCAGGCGCGCTTGTTGCCTCGCTGCCTTTGGTGTCGATCCTCGGCATGCTCTGGCTATGGCGCGACACGCAGGATGCCGCGCTGATGGCCAACCATGTTGAGGCGACCTTCTGGTATGTCCTCCCGTCGCTCCCGATGTTCCTCGTCATCCCGATGCTGCTGCGCAACGGCGTGGGGTTCACGGTCTCTCTTTTGGCCGGATGTGCGCTGACGGTTGTACTCTACCTCGTGATGATTGCGATCGCGGCGCGGTTTG
>CAJBSR010000392.1 GCA_903958285.1 uncultured Sphingomonadales bacterium | reverse complement strand
TGGCGTGATGAAGGGCTGAACTGACACACGGTCGCCAACCTTCACGTGGGTAACGTTTTTGCCAACCTTGGTCACCATGCCACCGTATTCATGACCCAGAACCTGCGGCGCGGCAGTTTTGCCTTCGGCATTCTTGGGCACAAAAATCGGCCCATAGGCATATTCGTGCAGGTCCGTGCCGCAAATGCCCACAAAGTGGTTCTTGATCACCACCTCGTCATCGGCGGGCTCGGTCGGCAGCGGAATGTCTTCGACCCTTAGGTCCTTGGCGGCGTGAAAACGCAAAGCCTTCATGTGGATTTCCTCCCGTAATGTGTCCGGCGCGATCAGCGCCTTGGGCAGAGTAGAGGCGCGCGGCATGGCCCGGACAACTGTCTCTTCTGCGACAGCGCCTATCGAACCGCGTGGAGCAATCGCGCAGTGGGCGGACACACCGCAGGCTGATAAAACCAAATCTGACCCAAGCTATGGAGAGCCCCGATGAGCCTTGATGCCGAAACGCTGGCGCAATTTCTGGACACGCTCGACCGGTTCGTCAAAGAGCGCCTAATCCCAAACGAGGCGAAGATCGCCGAAGACGATGCGATCTCGTCCGATCTGGTTCAAGAAATCCGCGACATGGGCCTGTTTGGCCTTTCGATCCCCGAAGAGTTCGGCGGTATCGGCCTGACCATGGCAGAAGAGGTTCAGGCGGCTTTCATCCTTGGCCAGACCTCGCCGGCGTTTCGCTCACTTGTGGGCACCAACAACGGGATCGGGTCGCAAGGGATCATAATTGATGGCACGTCCGAGCAGAAGGCTACCTATCTGCCGCGTTTGGCGACGGGTGAAATGATAGCCTCTTTCGCGCTGACAGAGCCTGAAGCGGGTTCAGACGCGGGTTCGCTGCGAACATCGGCGCGCAAAGACGGCGACCATTACATTCTGAACGGAACCAAGCGTTACATAACGAATGCACCTCGAGCCAGGCTGTTCACCGTGTTCGCCCGCACCGATGCTTCATCGAAGACATCAGCAGGTGTGACGGCCTTTCTGGTAGAGGCAGGCACGCCTGGCCTGTCACTTGGGCCGATCGACCGCAAGATGGGCCAAAAAGGCTCTCACACCTGCGACGTGATCTTAGACAATTGCCGCGTCCCCGCATCAGCTATCATCGGCGGGCCAGCGCGCGAGGGATTGGGGTTTAAGACCGCGATGAAAGTGCTTGACCGCGGACGCCTGCATATTTCAGCCGTTTGTACCGGAGCGGCAGAACGCTTGATCCGTGACAGCCTGCGCTATGCAATGGAGCGAAAGCAGTTCGGCGAACCTATTGCCGAAAAACAGCTGGTTCAAGCAATGCTGGCCGACAGCCGCACCGAAGCCTTCGCCGCCCGTTGCATGATCGAAGAAACCGCACGCCGGAAAGACGCAGGCCAAAACGTCTCGACCGAGGCAGCTTGCTGCAAAATGTATGCGTCAGAAATGGTGGGTCGCGTCGCGGACCGCGCCGTGCAAATCCACGGCGGTGCCGGGTATATCGAAGACTATGGCATAGAACGCTTCTATCGCGACGTTCGCCTTTTCAGAATTTATGAAGGCACCACGCAGATCCAGCAACTTGTGATTGCGCGGGGTATGATCAAGGAGGCGGGGATGTAAATTGATCCCCTTCTTTAGACTGCACTCTGGCATTTCAGGATCGAGCTTCGTGTTGCTGGCCTGGCCAATGCCCTTTGTTTGCTGGCAGCGTTGGCTATCGGAATATTTCGAGTTTGGGTGTTCTACGCCGGGTTAGTTTGAAACAAGGGTT
>CAJBSR010000391.1 GCA_903958285.1 uncultured Sphingomonadales bacterium | reverse complement strand
TTCGCCAATGGCAAGTTCACGTTCAACGCAACGGCCTTCTACTATCAGTATAAGGCGCTGCAGCTGAGCCGCATCGTTGCCCGTACTTCGGTCAATGATAACGTTGATGCCGATATCTACGGTCTCGAACTTGAAAGCATCATTCGCCCGAGCCGCGAATGGGCGATCAACATGGGTGCCAGCTATCTGCACACCAAGGTGAGCCAGGACAAGTTCCTGTCCAACCCGCGTGACCCATCGGGCGGCCGTTCAGATGCGGTCATCATCAAGGACCTGACCAACGCATCGAACTGCACGGCAGTGTCCAACTCGGGTAGCGCTGCAGGCGTCAATGGCTTCGTGGCTGCAGTGAACACGAACCTCGGTCTGCGCGCACCGACCAGCTTCGGCGCAGATAGCGGCATCGCAGCAAACGGTGCCTTTGGTATCTGCTCGGTTCTGGCTGGCGCAGCTGCCGGCCCTGCCGGCGCTGCATTCGGTGGTGTTACGATCCTGAACGCTGGCGTCGCGACCAACATCAAGGGCAACAAGCTGCCACAGGCGCCGAACTACAAGTTCTCGGTTGGTACGCAGTACACCGCCGAACTGGAAAATGGCATGACGGTCATCCCACGCGTTGACCTGACCTACACGGGTGACAGCTACGGCAACATCTTCAACGGCCGGATCAATAAGGTCGAGGGCTATGCCCAGGCCAACGCACAGATCCAGCTGAACGGTGTTGACGAAAAGTGGTTCCTCCGTGGCTTTGTCCAGAACATCTTTGACAGCAGCTCAACGACCGGTCTGTACGTAACTGACCAGTCCTCGGGCCTGTACACCAACATCTTTACGCTTGAACCGCGCCGCTACGGTATCGCTGCCGGCTTCAAGTTCTAAACCGAAACCTCAAGGGGAGGTTGCCTGACCCCGGTGCAGCAATGCACCGGGGTTTCTTTTTGTCTTTCCTCCCAAAGCGGCCTTTCCCCAAAGTCCACACGCGCAGGCACAATAGCTGGTGGCAATCGGACGCGACCTCCCCTAAGGGCGGTTTTCCGAGTCAATCCAATCAGGGGTGCAGGCGTCAAAATGCGCATTGCGATTGCTTCCGATCATGCCGCGCTTGAGCTGAAAGCTGCGCTCGTCCAGTGGATGGGCGAGGCGGGGCATGACGTGTCCGATCTTGGTCCCTATGATGGCACCAGCGTCGACTATCCCGATTATGGCTACAAGCTTGGTCGCGCGGTCGCCGCAGGTGACGCCGAGCGTGGGATCGCGTTATGCGGGTCCGGCATCGGCATTTCCATCGCCGTCAACCGCAACCCGGCCTGCCGCTGCGCGCTCGTTTCCGAGCCTTTGTCCGCAAAGCTGAGCCGCGAACATAATGACGCGAACGTCATCGCCATGGGCGCACGGCTCGTTGGCATTGAAATGGCCAAGGCCTGCATCGAGGCCTTCCTCGCGACCGACTTCGGCGGCGACCGTCACGCGCGCCGCGTTACAAAATTGTCCAACCCTGTCCTGAACAAGGAAGAAGCATGAGCAGCCGTCCCTCCGATGCCAACCCCGCTCTCGCAGACGGGTTCTTCACCCGCTCTCTGGCAGAAAGCGACCCTGAAATTGCGGGCTGGATCGGCAAGGAACTTGGTCGCCAACGCGACAAGATTGAGCTGATTGCGTCCGAAAACGTCGCGTCGCGCGCGGTGCTGGAAGCCTGTGGCTCGATCCTGACCAACAAATATGCCGAGGGTTATCCGGGGCGCCGCTATTATGGCGGCTGCGAATATGTCGACGAAATCGAGACACTCGCCATTGACCGCGCAAAGGCGCTGTTCGGATCGAACTTCGCCAATGTGCAGCCCAATAGCGGCAGCCAGATGAACCAGGCCGTGTTCCTGGCGCTCCTGCAGCCCGGTGATAGCTTCATGGGCCTCGACCTTGCCGCCGGTGGACATCTGACGCACGGATCGCCCGTCAACATGTCGGGCAAGTGGTTCAAGCCGGTGCCTTATACGGTGCGCCCAGAAGACCAGATCATCGATATGGATGAAGTCGCCCGCATCGCGCGCGAGAACAAGCCGAAGCTCATCATCTGCGGCGGCACAGCCTATTCGCGCTTCTGGGACTGGGCCCGATTCCGCGAAATCGCGGACGAGATTGGCGCCTATTTGCTGGCGGACATGTCGCACATCTCGGGCCTTGTCGCAGGCGGCGTCCACCCCAGCCCCGTGCCGCATGCACATGTGACGACGACGACGACGCACAAGTCGCTGCGCGGCCCGCGCTCGGGCATCATCCTCTCCAACGATGAGGCCATCGCAAAGAAGATGAACAGCGCGATCTTCCCTGGGCTCCAGGGCGGACCGCTTATGCACATCATCGCAGGCAAGGCCGTGGCGTTTGCCGAAGCGATGAAGCCCGGCTTCAAGGCCTATGCGCAGGCGATTGTGGACAATGCCAAGGCATTGGCCACATCGCTGCAGGAACAGGGCCTCGACATCGTCTCAGGTGGCACCGACAATCACCTGATGCTGGTCGACCTCCGCCCCAAGCAGGCGAAGGGCAAGCATGCTGAACATGCGCTCGACCGGGCCTCGATCACCTGCAACAAGAACAACATCCCCTATGATGATGAAAAGCCCGCGCTGACATCGGGCATTCGTCTGGGCACGCCTGCCGGCACCACGCGTGGCTTTGGCACCGAAGAGTTCCGCCAGATCGGGCAGATGATCGCCGAAGTGGTTGATGGCCTGCGCAAGAATGGCGAAGCCGGCGACGCGCAGATCGAAGCGCATGTCCGCCAACGTGTGGAAGAGCTTTGCGCGCGCTTCCCGGTTTACGAAGGACTCTGAGCCTTGCGCTGCCCCTTTTGCGGACATGATGACAGCCAGGTGAAGGACTCGCGTCCCACCGAGGACAATTCAGCCATCCGCAGACGGCGGCAGTGCGAGGCATGCGGTGCCCGCTTCACAACGTTTGAACGCATTCAGCTGCGGGAGCTGACGGTCGTTAAATCCGAAGGCCGTCGTCAGTCGTTTGAGCGCGAAAAGCTGGAACGCTCGGTCACCATCGCGTGTCGTAAGCGCCCGATTGATCCGGCGAAGATCGAGCGGCTCGTGTCCAGCATCCAGCGTCAGTTGGAAACGTCAGGCGAAAGCGAAGTCAGCGCGTCCACCATCGGGGAACTGGTGATGGAAGGCCTGAAGCAGCTGGATGGCGTTGCCTATATCCGCTTCGCCTCAGTCTACCGCGACTTCACCGAACCGCGCGATTTTGAAGATTTTGCAGGCAGCATCGCGGAAGCCGCGCGCAAATAATCATGCAGCCCGTTTTCGTTCTGGTCCGTCCGCAACTTGGCGAGAATATCGGCAAGGCGGCGCGCGCAATGCTCAATTTCGGGCTGACCGAATTGCGCCTGGTCGCCCCCCGCGATGGCTGGCCCAATCCGTCGGCGGGCCCGGCGGCGTCGGGTGCTGACATTGTTCTGGAAAAGGCACAGGTCTTTGACAGCGTGGCGGACGCCGTGGCGGATTGCGCCCATGTCTATGCCACCACCGTGCGCAAGCGGGGGCTGGTGAAGCCGGTTGTGACGCCCGAGGTCTCCGCTCAGGAAATGCACGCCGCCGACGGGCGCGTGGCCATTCTCTTTGGCCCCGAGCGCTCCGGCCTTGAAACAGACGATGTGACCATTGCCCGCACCATCGTGACGGTCCCGATCAACCCAGAATTCGGCTCACTCAATCTCGCACAGGCGGTCATTCTGGTTGCCTATGAATGGTCGAAGCACGTGGCCCTCAAGAGCCCGCCAAAGACGGACCTTGACCCACCGGCCTCACAGGCAGAGCTCGACGGTCTGATTGCGCATCTGGAAGGCATGCTCGATGGCGCAGGCTATTTCTTCCCGCCCGATCGCGCCCATGTCACGCGGCGCACGCTTCGGTCTGTCCTGACAAAGCCAGCTTGGAACGCCAATGAGGTGCGAACGTTGCGCGGTGTTCTGACGATGATCGAGCGGCCACAAAAGCGCGATTGAGACCACCTCATCCGGAAACCGGCTGGCGACATTTCCCTCATGTTGCTATGCAGCAAATTGATCTTTCCCAAAGGAAATCCTGAATGTCTTTTTCTTTCATGGCCTTCGCTCTCGCATTGTTGGCCCAAGAATCGGCGGTCGTTGCGACCACCGAAGCAAGTGCAGCGCCAGCTCCAATCGCAACCGAAGTCCCCGCTGAGCCGCGCATCATCTGCAAGAACATCGAAGTCACCGGCTCTCGCCTCGCCAAGAAGAAGAAGGTCTGCCTGCCGGAAGGCGAATGGTCTGAATCGGCCCGCCGCAACATGAAGTCCGGGTCCAAGCCCGCCGCAAACTGAGCCTTTTCCTCCAGAATGCTTGACTCTTCGGGTTGCTGCTATATGAGCGCGGCCTTCCGCAATTGACCCTGCACTCCGGTGAAGCAGGTGTCCGGCCGAGTTTTCCTCGGTTGCGCGGTTCCGGAAACTGATACGAAACGCAATTTGGAGTAAAAATATGTCGAAGCGCCATAGCGCCAAGCACAAGCTTGACCGTCGCCTGGGTGAG
>CAJBSR010000390.1 GCA_903958285.1 uncultured Sphingomonadales bacterium | reverse complement strand
GGCGAGGGCGTGATTGAGGACGTCATGCGTCCGCCCCTTCAAGCGCTCCGCGCCGCATCTGGTCCCGCTCCATAGATTTGAAGAGCGCAGTGAAGTTGCCCTCGCCAAAACCTTCATCCTTCTTGCGCTGGATGAATTCAAAGAAGACCGGGCCGATGACGGTCTGGCCGAAAATCTGGAGGAGCAAGCGCGGGTCGCCCTCTTGCGTAGAGCCATCGAGCAGGATGCCGCGCTGCTGCAACGCCGCAACGGGCTCACCATGGCCGGGCAGGCGTTCTTCCAGCATCTCATAATAGGTGGTGGGCGGCGGCGACATGAAGGGCGTGCCGAGCGCCTTGAGCTTGTCCCAAGCGCCGATCAGGTCATCACAGATGAAGGCGATATGCTGGATCCCCTCGCCATTATACTGGCGCAGAAATTCCTCAATCTGCCCGCCGCCACTGCGGCCTTCTTCATTGAGGGGGATGCGGATCTTGCCGTCGGGCGCGGTCATCGCACGGCTGGTGAGGCCGGTATACTCGCCCTTGATGTCGAAATAGCGGATCTCGCGGAAGTTGAAGACGCGTTCATAGAACTTCGCCCAATGGTCCATCCGTCCGCCATAAACATTGTGCGTCAGATGATCGATGCGGAGAAGGCCGGTGCCGACAGGGTGGCGGTCCACCCCCGGCAGCCAGTCAAAATCAATGTCGTAGATGGACAGCGCCCCCGGCGCATCGGCGCTTTCATAACGGTCGATGAGATAAATGATCGCTCCGCCAATGCCGCGAATGGCGGGCAGCCGCAGCTCCATCGGGCCCGTCCGCGTCTCGACCGGTTCCGCGCCGCGTTCGAGTGCAAGATCATAAGCCAGCCGCGCATTGCGGACACGAAAGCCCATGCCGCAGGCGGAGGGGCCATGTTCGGCAGCGAAATAGGCGGCGGGGCTTTTGGGTTCATAATTGGCGATCAGGTTGATTTCCCCCTGCCGCCATAGATCGACATCCTTGGACCGATGCCGCGCAACCTGCGTGAAGCCCATCGCCGCGAACACAGGTTCCAGCACGCCCTTGTCCGGCGCGCAAAACTCAATGAATTCAAACCCGTCCAGGCCCAGCGGATTTTCAAACAGGTCAGTCACATCGATCTCCGGTCACGCGCACAATATAGTTTCATCTGCAACTATATTGTGCGCGTGGGTGCGGAGTCAAATGGGGAGAGCTAGACGCCCCCGTTCCCGTTCGTGTCGAGCGAGCGTTGCTACCACTAACCGTTCGTCCCGAGCGAAGTCGAGGGACATGAGAGCGGTGCAAGGTGTCTCGACTTCGCTCGACAAGAACGGACTAGGTATGGTTCAAGCCGCCGTGCCGGATTGCCGGAAGGAGAGCACTTCCCCCATCAGCGCCTCAACATCTTCATCCGCCTCACCCGGATGAAGCTCGGCCTCCACCAGATAATCATTGGCAACATCCAGCAAGGTCGCGACCTGCATCAGGTCCAGCTGATAGCGCCGCGTGAGGCGGGACCAGGCCCGCAGCATCGCCTCATAGACCGGCATCATCGGACGCTGCGCCCGCGCACCGGCCATCGCGGTGAGCTCCCGATACAGACCACGCTGGATCATATGCTCGGCAAAGGCGCCGTGCCGCCCTTCAAACACCGGATCGAAGCCCGCAAAGCGCGCCAGCCGGTGCTGGGCAAAGGGATGCGCGGGCCCCACATCGCGCAAAGCGAGGTAAATGGCGCGGTACATTTCCAGCACCTCGGTCACGCGATCACATTCCTCAATGTCGAGCGTATCGGGCAGCGCGAACAGCGTGCCGCAATATTCGCTCGCAAACCCTTCCTCAAGCGCCCCGCGCATCTGCGCATAGCCCGCATTGTCATCAGGGTAGAGCGCTTCGAGCAGACGAAGCTGATAAATGAACGACAGCCGTTCCTTCTTGGTGAGATGCATCTGAAGTCTCCCTTGTCACGTCGCGAGTGCGCGGCACGGGGCCGCAGGGAGGGTAACGACGGGGATCGCGCCAGATTGAGGGGGATTTGGTGCCAATGTTGCTGAAATGGCCAAAAGCTGGCATTCGCCAGTCCACAATGTCCGTGTCGCTTTTCCATGTTGCCAACACCATCTCGGGAGATGTAGTCAGCCCACAGGCTTACAGGCAGAATTGTTGTCCGGATTCGAGACATATGTAACAATGTC
>CAJBSR010000389.1 GCA_903958285.1 uncultured Sphingomonadales bacterium | reverse complement strand
TCTGTCCAAATCCCGCGTCTGGATCATCGACCCTGTCGACGGCACCCGCGAATATGGTGAGGCGCGTGCCGACTGGGCGGTGCACGTGGGGCTCGCCATTGATGGTGTCGCAACCATCGGCGCCGTCGCCTTGCCCGGTTCCAGCCTTGTCCTGCGCACCGATCAACCTGCACCGCTGCGACCTGCACCCGACAAGCTTCGGATGCTGGTCAGCCGCACGCGCCCCGCTGCCGAAGCTTTGGCCGTGGCCGAGGCGCTGGGGGCAGAGCTCGTCCCCATGGGCTCTGCCGGCGCCAAGGCGATGGCGGTCGTACAAGGCGATGCGGAAATCTATCTGCATACGGGTGGCCAATATGAATGGGACAGTTGCGCACCCGTCGCCGTGGCGCGCGCTTATGGCCTGCACTGTTCACGCGTGGATGGCAGTCCGCTCGTCTACAACCAGCGCGACACCTATATGCCGGACCTGCTGATCTGCCGCCCTGAACTGGCCGATCGCGTGCTCACAGAGGTGCGTGCTCTGGCCCTTTAGGGCGCTTCGCCCCATCCAAGAGCCTAGCGCAGCAATGTCGCGTTGGCAGCGACCAGCGCCGTGAGCCAATCCGTCACCGCGCGGACCCGGGCGATGCGCTGCAAATCCTGATGGACGACAACCCAAAATGTGCGGCGGATGTTGATTGTCTCGGGCAATAAGCGGACGAGATTTGGGCATTGACGGCCGATGAAGTCTGGCAGGATGCCAACGCCGGCCCCTGCCTCTAGGAGCGCGACCTGCACATTGATGCTGGAACTGCCAAGCCCCGGGTCCAGCCCACTGCGGACATCATTCAGATACCTCAGTTCCTCAGCATAGATGAAGTCAGGGATGTAGCCGACCAGAATATGTCCGGAAAGTGCGGCAGTGTCCGTCGGTGGTTCATGACGGCGCAGATAGTCCGCCGACGCATATAGGCCCAATGAATAGTCCGTCAGCTTCCCCGCGATGAGCGCACCCTTAGACGGGCGGGCGAGCATAACGGCCAAATCTGCTTCCCGTTTTGACGGGTTTAAAAAGCCATTGGTCGTCACAATTTCGAGCTGAATGTCTGGATGTAACAGCTGGAAGGCCGCGATGTTGGGGGCCACAATCCATGTCGCAAAGCCTTCCGAAAGGCTGATACGAACCGTGCCCGACAACCGCGAGCGCTCCCCCGACAACTGCTCCCGCGCGCCAAGAATCTGCCGCTCAATGTCTTCGGCACTGGCCAGCAGTTCGACGCCGGACGGGGTCAAGTGGAACCCTGCGGGTCCAGCCTCAAACAGCACAATGTTGAGCGCCTCCTGCAGCCGGTCAATCCGACGCCCTACCGTTGTCGGATCAACGCCCAACCGCCGCGCGGCAGACCCAAAGGTCCGGTCTCTCGCGACCGCTAGAAAATATTGCAGGTCATCCCAATTCATAGGGCAGTTCTGCTGCATTTATGCAGGCCTGTCATGCACTAATCCTAATTGCCCTGCATTATCACGACCGCTATGTCGCCCACGAGTTTCGTATCAGGAGAAGTGGCATGCGCCAAATTGATCATTTTATCGTCGGAGGATCAGGCGGTGCAGCGTCGCGCTACAGCGACGTGTTTGACCCCAATAATGGCGGCGTGCAGGCGCAGGTTGCGCTGGGCGATGCGGCCGTGCTGGAACGCGCCTTGCAGGCCGCTGCAAAGGCGCAGCCCGGCTGGGCCGCCATGAACCCGCAGCGCCGCGCGCGCGTGATGTTCGAGTTCAAGTCCCTGATCGAAAAGAACATGGATGAACTCGCGCACATGCTGTCCGCCGAACATGGCAAGGTCATCGCCGACTCAAAGGGCGATATCCAGCGCGGGCTTGAAGTGGTCGAATTCTGCTGCGGGCTGCCGCACGTCATGAAGGGCGAGTATACCAATGGCGCAGGCCCGGGCATCGACGTCTATTCGATGCGCCAGCCGATCGGCATTGGCGCCGGTATTACCCCGTTCAACTTCCCGGCAATGATCCCGCTGTGGATGGGCGCTGTGGCAACAAGCGTCGGCAATGCCTTCATCCTGAAGCCGAGCGAGCGCGACCCAACTGTCCCCGTCCGCCTTGCTGAACTCTTCCTTGAAGCCGGCATGCCCGAAGGCATCTTCCAGGTCGTGCATGGCGATAAGGAGATGGTCGATCTGATCCTCGACCACCCAGCCATTGGCGCGGTCAGCTTTGTCGGTTCGTCCGACATCGCGCAGTATGTTTATTCGCGCGGCGTTGCTGCCGGAAAGCGCATCCAAGCGATGGGCGGCGCCAAGAACCACGGCATCGTGATGCCGGACGCTGATCTTGACCAAGTGGTCGGCGATCTGTGCGGCGCGGCCTTCGGTTCGGCGGGCGAACGCTGCATGGCGCTTCCGGTTGTGGTGCCGGTGGGCGAGGACACAGCGGAGCGCCTCAAGGCCAAGCTGATCCCAGCCATCGAAGCCCTGAAGGTCGGCATTTCGACGGATCCCGATGCGCAATATGGCCCCGTCGTCACAGCGATGCACAAAGCCAATATCGAGCGCTGGATTGAGACCGCAGTCAACGAAGGCAGCGAGCTTGTCATCGACGGGCGCGGATTCACCCTGCAGGGACATGAAGACGGCTATTTCGTCGGGCCGACGCTGCTTGACCATGTAACCACGGACATGACTAGCTATCACAATGAAATCTTCGGCCCGGTCCTCCAGATCGTCCGCGCCAAGGATTTTGAGGAGGCGCTGAGCCTGCCGAGCAAGCACCAGTACGGCAACGGCGTCGCCATCTTCACCCGCAACGGCCACGCCGCGCGTGAATTCGCCGCGCGCGTCAATGTCGGCATGGTCGGCATCAACGTGCCGATCCCGGTGCCGGTCGCCTATCACAGCTTTGGCGGATGGAAGCGTTCCGGCTTTGGCGACACCGACCAGTACGGCATGGACGGCATTGCCTTTTGGACCAAGAAGAAGAAGATCACGGCTCGCTGGCCCGATGGGTCCGTGGATGGCGGAAACGCCTTCATCATTCCGACGATGGGGTGAAGCCAGCCACTGAGTAAGGACCATGGATTGAACCGATGACCAGCCAGTTTGACCTCACCGAAGACCAGATCGCCATTCAGGATATGGCGCGCCGGTTCACGGCAGAGCGCATTACGCCTTTTGCCGCGCAATGGGATGAGGATCATCACTACCCCGTCGACGTCTGGAAGGCGGCGGGGGAGCTGGGCTTCGGGTCCATCTATGTCTCCGAAGATTCGGGCGGCATTGGTCTAGGTCGTCTGGAGGCGGCGCTGATCATGGAGGCGATGGCCTATGGCTGCCCAGCGACAAGCTCCTTCATCTCCATCCACAATATGGCCGCGTGGATGATCGACACGTTCGGCAGTGATGATCTCAAATCCCGCTATCTGCCCGCGCTTGTCAGCATGGAAAAGATCGCCAGCTATTGCCTAACGGAGCCTGGTTCCGGGTCAGATGCCGCAGCGCTCAAGACATCCGCACGGCTGGATGGTGACCATTATGTGCTGAACGGCACCAAGCAGTTCATTTCAGGCGCGGGCTATAACGACATCTACGTCGT
>CAJBSR010000388.1 GCA_903958285.1 uncultured Sphingomonadales bacterium | reverse complement strand
GGCAATGCGCTCGACCACGGCATTGGCTACACGCCCTATGGCCTGCACGCACGCAACCTGTGCGGGCTCGAGGTGGTCATGCCCGATGGCGATATGATGCGTACCGGCATGGCGGGGATGGCGAACAACAAGGCGTCGCACCTTTTCCCGATGAGCTATGGGCCTGATTGGACGCACATGTTCACCCAGTCCAACATGGGTGTTGTGACAAAGGCGGGCGTGTTCCTGCAGCCAGAGCCGGAAACCTCGCTCGAACTCTCTTTCGACATCCCCAATGAGGAGGATATCGGCTGGGTCATAGACATCATCGCGCCCTTGAAGATCGCGGGATTGATCGACCAAAACGTGTTTATTCCTTCATGGCTCGGCAAGATCGTGCTGCTCGGCCAGCGTAAGGATTTCTGGGATAAGGCATCCGCCATTCCGGACTGGCGCGTGAAGGAACTGCTCAAGGAGCACAAGCTCGGCTATTGGAAGGTGCAGATCCGCCTTTACGGCGATGAAAACGTCAACAAGGCCAAGGCCGAAGTCGTGAAGGCGGCCTTCAAAAAGCATCTCGATACGCCCCCACAGGAAGTGTGGTGGCGGCAGGGTGAAGAACGCAACATTTACGATCTGACGGTCGGCGTTCCGACTGCGGTGCCGTTGCAGATGGGGGATTGGGTCGGAGGGCGCAGTGCGCACCTGGGCTTCTCACCGGTCGTTCCGGCGACGTCGAAACATGTGATGGATCAGCTGAAGCGCAGCCGCAAAATCATCGCCGACCACGATGTTGATTTCTATGCCAGCTTCACGATTGGTGGAAGATTTGCAAATAATATCAATATGTTGATGTATGATCGTGACAAGCCAGAGCAGATTGAAAGCATGAAGAAACTGTTCAGCGCGCTCGTCACAGAAAGCGCCAAAGCGGGATATGCGGAATACCGTACGCACCTTGGCTGGATGGATGCTGTCGCTGACACGTTTGATTTCAACAATCACGCGCAGCGCCGCATGAATGAAAAGGTGAAGGACGCTCTGGACCCCAATGGCATCATTGCGCCGGGCAAGCAGGGCGTGTGGCCGAGTGTCTACCGGGATCAGTCAAAGGAGGGCCGGGCATGAAGCGCGTTGTTCTTTTGGGCGTGCTCCTCCTCGCCGCATGCAACAAGACATCCGCTCCGGCACCTGAGGCTGCGAAGGGCGGTCCGCCTCCGCTGCCGCCGTATCAGATGCGTGCTGAAGCGCCGACGGGAGACCGGCTGGCAGCGGGCGGGGACGGGGCGAAGCTTTATTCCGTTCACTGCGGCTATTGCCATTTGCCCGCCGGTATGGGGACAAACTTGCTCACCAAACAGCGGATGATGATGGGAGAGCCTCCAGAAAACGGGCTTCTGACCAACCGCAAAGATCTGACGGCGGATTACATCAAGTCGGTGGTGCGCATGGGGAAGGTGGCCATGCCGCGCCAGACCCGCGTCGACATCACCGATGCGGAACTGGATGCCGTCGCCGACTATCTCGCAAAGGCAGGCAAATGAACCTCAATCGCCGAACCTTGATCAAGACGGGGGTCCTCACTGCGGCCTGTGCTGCAACGTTGAAGACTGCCGCCGCGCAGGGGCCTGCGCTCGTCGTGTTTGACAGTCGTCTCCCGGAAAGCGTCGCCTTCGCACAGGGCTTAAGCGGCGCCAAACTCGATGTGGCACATGAAGACCGGACCTTTTGGGCGGCGTTGCGTGCTGGAGCACCGAAGGGTCGTGTCGTCGGCCTGACCCGCTGGAGCGACCTTGTCGTGGTTCGGGGCGAACTGGAAGCGCAGGGCAAGCGGCTCAAGGCAGAGCGCCAAAGCGACCCTCACGCGCCATTCCAATGGGAAATGGCCTGATCAACTTTGAAGGTGTGTCCACATGGCAGATGTGACGCTTTATCATTGGGAACCGAATGCGAATTCGGGCAAGCCCATGCTTGCATTGATGGAAAAGGGCGTCGCCTTCGACAGCCACTACATCGACATGCTAAATTTCGATCAGCACAAGCCTGAATATCTTGCAATTAACCCGCAAGGGACGATCCCCGCGATGACGCATGGGAGCCTTGTTCTCGTTGAGAGCACGGCAATTATGGAATATGTGAACGATGCCTTCGACGGCCCCAGTCTGATGCCGGCCAGCGCGCAGGATCGGTTGCGCATCCGCTGGTGGATGAAGTTCATGGACCAGTGGCTGGCGCCCAGCTTTTCGATGTTCGGATGGAAGTTTTTCGTCGGTCCCAATGCCCTGAAAGCGCATGGGCAGGAGAAGATCGAGGAACAGATTAGTCGCATTCCGCTTCCGGAGCGGCAGACAGCTTGGCGTAAGGCCGTTTTCGGCTTGTTCAGCGAAGCGGAAATGGCGGAAAGCGGACGCCGCATTAGTGTGGGCATTCGGATGCTTGAGGAAGAGCTCGGGAAGCGTGAATGGCTCGCGAGCGACACCTACAGCTTGGCCGACGTGAATGGCTTCAACCTCGCTTATGCCATGCCGTTGTCACAACCCCATCTCGCCAATGATGATCTGACGCCCAATATCATGCGGTGGCTGCGGGCCATTTATCGCCGCCCGGCAACGCGGGACTGTTGGAAATTGGGCCGCACGCCGATGGCAAGCCGCGTTGAAATTCTGGAGCAGGACTACATCCCACCCAGGGATGAGTCCGAAGGCATTTCGAGCGGAGTGCGCTGACATGAGCACCATTCTTTATCATGGCGAACCCGCAGGTCCTTCGCTGACTGTCCTCGCCACAATACTGCTCATGAATGGGTTGATTACCTACGGGATTCTGAAGGTCTTGGGGGTATTTTGG
>CAJBSR010000387.1 GCA_903958285.1 uncultured Sphingomonadales bacterium | reverse complement strand
GGTCGTCATATAGGGTTCGATAATCCGGTCTCGCTCCAAGGGCAGACCAATGCCCGCATCTGCTACACGGATGCTCACGGCGCCATCGGGTTCGGCCGTCAGCGTCATAGCAATATCCGGATCGACAGCATCCTTGCGCTGGCCAATGGCCTCTACGCCGTTCTTGACGATGTTGGACAAGGCCTGCGCCAGTTGCCGACGGTCACAGACCAGCATCGGGGACGGCGACGGTGCAGAGATGGAAAAGCGGATCGAGGGGTTCGCAACCTCATGCAGGAACATCGCCTCGCGCGAGATGTCGACAATGGGCTCTTCGGCAAATTCAGGCTTTGGCATCCGCGCAAAGGAGGAGAATTCATCGACCATACGGCGCAGATCACCCACCTGGCGCACGATGGTATCCGTCAAACGATCAAACGCTGCCTGATCGGTCACAATTTCCTTGGAGAACCTGCGCTTCAATCGCTCCGCTGCCAACTGAATGGGGGTCAGAGGATTCTTAATCTCATGCGCCACCCGCCTTGCAACGTCCGACCAAGCGGCACGGCGCTGATCGATCAACTGCTGGGTAATATCGTCGAACGTCAAGATATGGCCAAACTCGCTCTCCACAACCTTGACGGCAAGCGTTCGTGTTTCGCCGGCGCCGCCAAGTTGAAGGACGGTTTCCGAACGGCCTTCTTCGAGCAGCGCTGCGAAATCAGGCACAAGCTCTTTCAAAGAAGCGCCCACCACATCGCCCGGAGCGATCTTCAAAATCTCACATGCAGACCGGTTGATAACGCGGACATGCCCATCTGGCGTTGCTGAAATGACACCTGCGGTAACGCCGGACAGGACGGCTTCGATCAAAACGCGACGACGGTCGAGCAAATCGTTTGACGCAATCAAGTCCATATTCTGTTCGCCTAGCCTTTCGGTCATGCGATTGAACGCCCGCGACAGAACACCCACTTCGTCGCGACTGCGCGACGTCGAGACCCGCACGGACAAGTCGCCCGCCGCGACCTTGCGCGCAGCATCGACCAGTTCCCCGACGGGGCGCACCAGCCTGTCTGCGACCCGAAGGGCGATCCACACGGCCATCCCAATGATCAACAGCGACAACAGGTAAAGTGCGGCATTGAGACGAAACTGAAGCGTCCCAGATCGTTTCAAAAGGGCATTATAATCCTTCAATACAAGCGACGCGCGCTTGGCCTGCGCTAGCGTTTCGGTATCGGCCACGCGTGAAGCATAAAGGAACAAGTCCGGCGTGCCGGGCATAGGCGTCACCGACTCCATTCGACTGCCGGTATCGCGGAATACGGCCTGCCGTTTGGTCAGCAACTCGCGCGCGACCTCAGGCGGAACCCAATTTTGGGTTGATCGTTCATAGGGGTTCACAATCGCGAGCGTCTGGACGCCGTTCTTCGTGGAGATGGCAAGGACGGCGGCCTCGGACAGTTCGCGCTGATACACCTGAAAGGCAAATTGATTGGCGAAGGGCTGGCTATCAATGGGCGCGACCTGCAGGGCCTGGACAAGGTCTCCCGCCATCACTGCTGTCTCATCCATCACGCGCTTCTGCTTTTCGGCATAAAGCTGCTGGGCAAGCGCAGTGGTGTTTTCAAACATCCCCTGCGCGCGTTTTGAATACCAGATGTCGACGCCATATTGGAACAGCAACGAGGCCACGAGGACCATCAGGACAACCGGGACCGTGGCGATGAGAGAAAACAGGGCCACCAGTCGCACGTGCAACCGGCCATTGGCGCCGACCAAAGACTTTTCTGCGCGGCGCATCGCAAGCCGGCGCCCGCCAAGGACAAGAAGCATGACCGCCGGAACGAGATTGGCAAAAAGCAGAACGACGCCTGATAGAGCGCTCAGGACCCCTTCATTGCTCAGGATTTGCCAAGTGGCCAGCGCCATCACCAAGGCACCGATACCAGCACCCCACGTCAACACCGTGATCCATTCCTGCCGACGCGCAAAGACGACGAGTTTACGCTGCCAAGCGAGCAGAAAAGAAGTGTTCAGATCGACCATTCGTTGCAATACTACAACACCGACGTTGCAGATCAAGCACAGTTAGCGGCAAGCCGACGAAGCGAGCCGCT
>CAJBSR010000386.1 GCA_903958285.1 uncultured Sphingomonadales bacterium | reverse complement strand
CTACCCGGCAAAACAGCATTCATCACAGGCGGCGCCTCCGGCATCGGCCTCGGCATCGCAAAGGCCCTGCTTGGCGCCGGCATGAATGTCGTCGTTGCTGACATCCGCGACGATCATCTGGAAGAGGCCAAGGCAGAGCTGGGCTCGCCGGAACGCGTTCTGGGCCTGAAACTCGACGTCACCAACCGCGCGCAGTTTGCTGAAGCTGCCGACGCTACCGAAGCACGCTTCGGGAAGATTCACATCCTCTGCAACAACGCAGGCGTCGCCGTTGTCGGGCCAACGGAAATGGCCAGCTATGCGGACTGGGATTGGGTTATGGGGGTCAATCTGGGCGGCACCATCAACGGCGTGACGACGATGCTTCCACGTATCCTGTCGCACGGCGAAGGCGGGCACATCGTCAACACGGCTTCCATGTCGGGCATCGTGCCTGTTGGCGGTACGACGATCTATTCCACGGGCAAGGCCGCCGTCGTCACGATGATGGAATGCATGCGCCCAGAACTGGCGTCCAAGGGCGTCATCTGCTCGGCATTCTGCCCCGGTGCTGTGCAATCGAACATTGCCGAAGCCAGCAAGACCCGACCTGCCGAACTCGCCGATACCGGCTATGCCGAGGCTGACAAGCGCAGGCAGAATGGCGGGAACTTCTTTCATCTCTACCACACAAAGGAACAGGTCGGCGAACGCGTGCTGGAGGGCATCCTCAACGATGAACTCTATATCCTGACCCATGCTGAATTCCTGGACGGCGTGACTGACCGCGCCAACGCCATGGTCGCCTCCGTTCCGGCCAAACTCCCGCAAAACGAGGAGTATAAGCAAACCTTCTCAATGCTGTTCAACAGCCCGATCTGGGCCGATGAAATCAAGCGTCAGAAGGAATTGAAGGCATGATCAACTTTGCGGGACGCACGGCCTTCGTCACCGGCGGCGCTAACGGCATCGGTATTGGCCTCGTTCGGGCTTTGCTCGCCGAAGGCTGCAAAGTCGCCATTGCCGACATCCGTCAGGACGCCATCGAAAAGGCCCTGAAAACACTCGACAATCAGAGCGTTATGGGTGTGCAGGTCGATGTGTCTTCCCGTGACGCAATGGAAAAGGCCGCAGATGAAGTCGAGGCGAAGTTCGGCCCGGTCAGTCTGCTGTTCAATAATGCTGGTATCAATCTTTTCCAAACCATTGAAGACTCAAGTTATTCTGACTGGGATTGGGTGATGGGCGTCAACCTGCATGGCCCTATCAATGGCGTGATGACATTCGTTCCGCGCATGATTGCAGCGGGCAATGGCGGGTATATCGTCAACACAGCGTCGATGGCCGGATGGCTCGCATCGGGCGCACCGGGCATTTACAATACGACCAAGTTCGCGGTGCGCGGCATGTCTGAATCGCTGCGTTACAGCCTCGCGCCGCACGGCATTGGCGTGTCGATCCTCTGCCCCGGCCTCGTGAAATCCTACATTTACGCCAGCGATGATGTCCGCCCGAAGGAATTGCTCGACGGCGCAAAGCCAGTCGACACCGCCAACGTCCAGCGCCTGGCCGAATTCCACGAATTCGGCATGGAGCCAGACGTCATTGCCGCCCGCGTTCTTGACGGCATGCGTGAAAACCGGACTTACATCTTCTCGCACCCCGAGTTCAAGGAAGAGGTCGCTGAGCTGTTCCAGGAATATCTTTCAGATTTCAGAGACTTGCCTGAAGATCCGGGCTTCGACAAACGGACCGGCTTCGAAAAGTTCCGTCGAGATCGCTATTCGGAAGCCCGGGCGGCGGCGCGCAAGGCCACTTAGAAGGAACAGACCCATGAAGGTCAACGCACTCGACCACGTCAACATCATCACGGCCGATCTGGACGGGACGTGTGACTTTTATGCGGAACTATTGGACCTTGAACGCCGCGACGCGCCTCCCCCACTTACGCCACAGACAGCGCAATGGATGTATGATGATGGTGGCCGCCCTATCCTGCACATTAACAGCTTGGATTGCATCCGCACTTATAACCGCGACGTCGCCACTGGGCCGACCGGTTCCATCCACCATATCGCGCTCAACTGTTCCGGCTATGATGACGTCGTGGCGCGACTTAACGCCCGCGACATGGATCATCAGGTGAACCTCATTGCCGCAATTGGTCTACGTCAGGTCTTCACGCAGGACCCCAACGGGGTTTTACTGGAACTGAATTTCTTCGGGGATTGAACGCACAGTCGCGCAAAATCAGCGCTACTTGGGGTCCTTCCGGACTTTAACGATAGGTTCCCACTGCCCGGCATTGACCGGGGCGATGGCTGCCGCATGAGGGGCGCCGCCATGCTCGGAAAAGGTCGAAACGCAGCCCGGTTCATGCACGCACTGCTCATTCAGAGAGTATTGGCGGGTATCCGCACAGCCGCTGATCGCCAGCAGGGCAATGATTAGAACAGGCTTCATTATCGTTCGACCCCCGACATGTGGAGCCTACATAGTGCCCCGGCCCGCTGAACCCCAGGTGAACACGGCCCTTCTCTATCGCTGGGCGTAATCCGCAATCCACTCAACGGTCTTTCTGAGCCCGCCGAACGGATAGAAATGCAGGCGCACGCGGCCATGCTCATCACCCAATCCCTTGGCGAAGGCATCAACCAGTTTATCGGGGCCCGCTGTGCCGAGCAGATTGGTGATGCTGACGCCGTATTTCTTCATGACCGAGGCAGAGGCCCCGACCCCGCAGCGCGCAGCGAAGGCGAGCAAGCGCTTGATCCCGGCAGGCCCAGGAATACCAATTCGGACCGGGCACATGATACCGCGCGCGCGAAGCTCCTTCAGCCAGTCCAGAAACGCGTCGGGATCAAATCCGAACTGCGTCACGACAAGCGGCGCCATGCCGCGGTTTTCGATCTCACGGACCTTGGCTTCAAGGACGGCCCAGCATTCCGCCTCTGACATGTTCGGATGCCCTTCCGGATGTCCGCCAATGCCAATGGCTTGAATGCCGGAGCGTTCAAACGCACCTGTCGCAATCAACGCCATGGTGTCAAAATAAGGCCCCTGCGGCTCGGGCGGGTCGCCCGCCACGATGAAACAGCGGCGCACGCCGGCCTTTTCAACGACGGCCTTCAGATAGGCCTCGAAGTCATCCTGCGAGGTAATCCGACGCGCCGAAAAATGCGGCATGGGTTCAAATCCCAATTCCCGCACAGCGATGGTCGCTGCCACGCGCGCATCCACGTCTTCACCGGGAAGATAGGTCACCGCAATGGGTGTTTCGGCAGGAATGAGCGGCGCTGCGTCCCGCAACGACGCCTCATCCTTGGCCGTCATTTCTAGAGAGAAGCCGTCCGTGATGCCCGCCGGCGGCAGGTCCCAATTGGGATGGAGCAATGCGGAACTGGCCATAGAGCGCCTCTCAAGAAAAAAGCGTGTCACCCGCGCGCCTTTTTTGGCGTCGCGGGTGCACGTCAACAATCGGCTTAGCGTGCGGTACGCCAGCCTTCTGCGTAGGTTTCGCGTGCCACGCGGCTGTACGGAACCGGTGAGACGATCACGCGGACGTTCAGTTGCTTGTGAGGCTCAACTGTGGTCTTGCGCGTGCCACCATTCTCCTCACCCCAAACAACGTTCAGCTCAGTGCCGAACGGAATTTCAGGGTCAACTGTGGCAAGGCTCAACGCCTGCTTTTCGTTGTACGAGAAGCCTGTGAACATCGACAGACCGACCGTCTTGCCACCGGCATCCACGACACGGTCGTAGTTGGACGAGGCATAGTTGGCGAGCGGCACGTCGAAGAACTTATACGCTTCACCATCCGGGTTGAACATCGACGCCATGATCTTGGCCATGTCTTCCGGATGCCAGGCGAGCGTCACCTTCTTGCGCTGCTCGGCCGGATTGATCTTTTCCAGCGCTTCGCGGCCGTGGAAATCATGGTCGAACTTGACGAAGTTGCCATAGCCCAGTTCCCAAGGGTTCAGATAATAGTCTTCGATGTTCTCGGAGACGAACGAACCGCCGATGGAGCCGGTCGCTTCATAGCTGTCAGCACCGAGCCACTCGCGGAAGCCCTTCAGCTTTTCACCTGTGTAGATGGCGGGCAGCGGCGATGGGATCCAGCCGGATTCCAGCGTGTTCGAAGGATAAGCACGGCTACCGCAGGCGATCAGACCGAATTCCTTGCCGGCTTCCAAAATGGCAGCGCGGATTTCTTCCTGCTCGGCATAAGGGCCCCAGATTTCGAGGCCCGGTGCGCCGGACATGCCGTGACGCAGCGTACGGACGGTTTTGCCCGCAATGTTCATGGTCGACATGTTGAAGAACTTGAGCTGCTCAAGCGGTCCGCCATGCAGCTT
>CAJBSR010000385.1 GCA_903958285.1 uncultured Sphingomonadales bacterium | reverse complement strand
CTAGGAGGGCCGACATGAAGTCCGACCCGAAGGTGTCGCTAAGCGCAATCCGCAAACGGCCCATCGGGCGGGACTGAAATTCCGTCATTGTGCGCTGAATGTCCGACAATTCGGCACGCAGTGCGAGGCATCGGCTTTGAAATAACTCGCCTGCAGCGGTGAGGGATAACCGTCGCGTTGTCCGGACAATCAGTTGGACGCCAACCCGTTCTTCCAGTTCGCTTACCGTTTTGCTGACGAAGGATTTAGATACGCCGAGTTTTTCCGCAGCGGCGGTGAAGCTACCGGAGGATGTGACGGCCAAAAATTCGTCTATTCCTCGCCAAGCAAACAACTGAAAACCCTCTCTTTATATCGGCTTGGCCCCCTACATTGCGGGCTTATTCTGTGTCGGTCATCGCACCTATCAGGGGAAATGCAAGGCATTAACGCACTAGATATCGGTGTCACTTCTTGAAGATCTGGAGTTCGCTATCAGACAATTTTCAAAAGCAGCTTGCCGTCGTGGCGTCCGTCAAAGAGCCGCATGAAAGCGGCATAGGCTTGATCAAGCCCGGTTTCGACGTGCTCGTCAATCTTGAGGCGGCCGGCAACCAGCCAACGCTCAAGCTGCGCGCGAGCTGCCGGGAATTCAGTCATAAACTCGGTCGCCAAAACGCCGCGAATGGATGCATGGGCAGGGATCAAAGGCCAAAGATTGCGGGCGCCAATGCGTTCAGGCGCATTATACTCGCTGATAAGTCCGCACAGCGCCACACGCGCACCCTTCCTGAGGTTCAGCAGCGCTGCATCCAAGGGGATGCCTCCGACATTCTCAAAAACGATATCCAGACCGTCAGGCGCCGCAGCCTTAATGGCGGCGGCCAACTCCTTTACGTCTTTGCCTTTGTAATCGATGGCTGCTGAAAAACCATAACGGGCAAGGATCCGGCCGCATTTTTCCGGGCCGCCGGCGATGCCGATTGTCCGGCAACCTGCCAGCGACGCCATTTGGCCGACGAGCGAGCCGACTGCTCCTGCCGCTCCGCTGACCAATATCGTATCTCCCGCCTTAGGCCGGCATTCTTCAAAAAAACCGAAATAGGCCGTTAGGCCAACACCGCCCATAATGGACAGGTAGTTTGTTATTGGCACGCCTGCTGCGGGCTCAATGCGGCGCGTTGTGCCGCCCGGAGCGCCAAGCGAATAATCTTCCAGCGCGTGCAGCCCAGCCACCCATTGACCCACAGGGTAATCGGGCGTTTTACTTTCAACAATCACGCCGATCGTCGCCGCCCTTACAGCATCGCCTAACTCGATAGGCGGCATGTAGCTCGGTAGATCATCCATCCACCCGCGCATTGCCGGGTCTAGCGAGGCATAATGGTTGCGGACGACAAATTGGCCGTCGCCCGCCACCGGCAAAGGCTGACGATCGAACGAGAAGTTATCAGCCTGAGGCGTGCCTTGCGGACGCGAAACAAGTCGAAATCTGCGGTTCTCTTTCAGCATGATGGGGTAATGTTGGCCAGCTTCGCTATTCTGCCGCCTGCCTCACAAACACATCTTTGCGCGGCCCGATGCGCCCTGCGATGTCCCAAAGCGCTGCGGCATCGAGATCATAGGCAGACAAAGCATTCGTTCCGAGCATTTTTTGGATGTCGTCTTGCGGCAGACCACCGAGGCTAAGAACCATCTTCTCATGCGTGTTGGGCCACGTGCCTTCCGGGTGCGGATAATCAGTTCCCCAGAGGATCCGGTCGATGCCAATCTTGTAATAGGCCTCCGTCGTGTCTTCATCGGGTAATGCGGAGCAGCCGACGAAGATGTTCCTCTTGAAATACTCGCTTGGCTTCATCGACATATTTGCATTGTAGTCACCTAGCTTGCCCGATGTGTGCTTGGCAGAGGCACGAATGTCCATCAGTTCGATCATCCAGGGGAACCAAAATTCGCCCCCGGCCTCCACAAACATTACGTTGAGATTTGGAT
>CAJBSR010000384.1 GCA_903958285.1 uncultured Sphingomonadales bacterium | reverse complement strand
CGGCCATGGCGAATCTGCGCCGGAATTTTGCCAGATCAAATGGCGCGGCCTTCATGTGCTTCATGCGGCACCGGACTACAAAGTCCTGATAAAGCGCGGCTGTTGGCTGGAAAGCGCAGTCCTCGTCCAGCGCCATTTCGGCAAGGATGCCCGCCACAGTCTCATCCCTCGCAGGCAGTGGCGAAATGTCGTCACCTTCCACAGGGGTGGCCTGCACATTGGCGATCTGTTCGATCAGATCTTCGCTTGAGGCCGGTACGGGTTCGGGAATTGCGGCCATGGGGGCAGACACCGCGGCCACGGCGACAGGATCGAACAGGCTCGCCTGCATCGCCTCTCCGGTCGCAGAAGGCATCGGGAGCAAGCTGTGGGTGCCCATCCGGGTGCTGGTCTGCACAGCACCAATTCGCACAAAAACCGGTCGGCGGCAGATCGCCGGACCAAGCGCGAGAAACTCCCCCCGTTCCAGATCTCGGATCGCTTCTGCCTGCCGTCGCTCCATGCCGAGCAGGTCCGCTGCGCGGGCCATGTCGATATCGAGAAAGGTGCGACCCATGAGGAAGTTGGAGGCCTCTGCCGCCACATTCTTGGCGAGCTTTGCCAAACGCTGCGTCGCTATGATCCCCGCAAGACCGCGCTTGCGCCCACGACACATCAGGTTGGTCATGGCCCCAAGGCTGATCCGCCGCGTCTCATCTGACACATCGCCTGCAACGGCGGGTGCGAACATCTGTGCTTCATCGACCACGACCAATGCCGGGTACCAATGGTCACGCGGCGCATCGAACATGGTCGACAGGAACATCGCAGCACAGCGCATCTGCGCTTCAAGTTCCAGATTGTCGAGTGCAAGGACCACGGAGGCCCGATGTTCCCGCACGCGCGCGGCAAGCTGGACAATCTCACGATTGTCATATGCCCCCGCATCGATGACCACATGACCAAAGGCCTCGGCCAGCGTCACAAAGTCACCCTCCGGATCAATCACGATCTGCTGGACGAGCGGCGCGCTCTCTTCCAGCAGCCGGCGCAGAAGGTGTGACTTTCCGGACCCGCTATTGCCCTGCACAAGCAGGCGGGTGGCCAATAACTCTTCAATGTCTATGCGGACCGGCGCGCCAAGCTTGTCGCTGCCGATGTCAATTGTTGCCGTCACCCCCTTGCCATGGCGGCTCCATGGGTTGGCAACAAGCCCATGTTCGCGCCGGTGGTATTCACATGTGGAAAGCTGCCAAAAACGCAGTGCTGTTCAGCACCGAATGTCTGTTCTATGGCGGGTGCATGGGGAAGCAACGCGCCCGCCGGACAACGGCTTATGACATTGCCTATAAGCTGGGGATTGCACAATCCACTGTGTCCCGTGCACTGAACGGAAACAGCAATGTCAGCCCGGCCATGCGCCAGCGCGTTCTGCTCGCGGCCAAAGAGCTAAACTATTCGATCAACCAGGCCGCGGCCCGTTTGCGGACGCAAAGCACGAAGACGCTCGCTCTTGTCGTGCTCCATAGGCCCGATGAAGGCCCGACCGCCATCAACCCCTTTTATTTCTCGCTGCTCGGCTGCGTGGCCGCATCTGCCGCCGCCCGGGGCTATGGCCTGCTCGTGTCGTTTCAGGACATTGGTGGCCAGCTTTACGGGTCCTATGAAGACAGTAGTCAGGCCGACGGCCTGATCGTCATTGGCAGTTCGCAGAACGTCGACGCATGGCAGCACTTTAAGGGCCTTGCCGATGAGGGATATTCGGTCGTCTTTTGGGGATCTCCCTATGAGACAGAAACAGCGGTGCGCGCGGATAACCATGCAGGGGGCGCTCTGGCGGCGCGACATCTTCTCGATCAGGGCTGTGAACGTATCGCATTTATCGGCCCGACCGGAGATGGGCCGCAGCAGTTTACGGCGCGCTATGCCGGATTTGCCGACGAATTGTCGAAGGCAGGACGCGCACCCATTCTCGCTGTAATGCCCGACGGGGCCGACAAGGAAATTCAAGGCGCCGAAGCGGTCGCGCGCCTGATTGGATCCGGCATCAGCTTTGACGGCATTTTTGCAGCCACCGATCTGTTCGCCATTGGCGCCCTGCAAAAGCTGCAGGAACTGCACATAGACGTGCCGGGCAACGTCGCCGTTGTCGGCTTTGATGGCATCCGCGCCGGTCTTTATGCCTATCCCACGCTGACGACGATTGAGCAGGATCTGGTGAAGGCAGGCGAACAGCTTGTCGACAATGTCATCGCGGCCATTCAGGACCGCAAAGGCGATGGCCAGCCCGTCCCCGTCAACCTCCAGATCCGCGGCAGCAGCCGACGCTGAGCCCCCGAGAGAAGTGAAGCGACGCACACCGATTGTGTCGCCTCAGAACCAAGCAATCTGCGTGAAACTACTGTTCAGGCTTTCTACGGAATTGCCCGCCGAGCCCAACTGCCTGACAAAACAATCAGATTGAGCGTTATAGGATCACCAAAATGACCGAATGCCTGTGCGACATCTGCCCACTGGGCGACCCGAACATTAGCTTCGCCGTGGTCCATTGCCTGCACCGGTTCACCGCTTACGCCAGCGAAAGGCCGGGCGGAGCGATCCTCTTAGCCGGGAAGGTCGCCGCGCAACCCGCATGGCAGTCCGATGCCGCACTGCCTCACCTGTTCACGCGGTTCGCCGCCTGACCTTGATCAGGCCATGCCTTTGGCAAGGTCGATCCGGGATGCATCGCCAACCTGAGAGCCGCCATCGCAATCCAGGATTGTTCCGGTGATATAGCCGGCCGCAGGCGAAGAGAGGAAAACCGCGCATTCCGCGACTTCCTCAATTTCACCCCAACGCTTCATCGCGATGCGATCATAATGCTTCTGCCGAGAGTCGGCGTCAGGCGCGAGACGCGCCATGCCTTCTGTATTCGAAATCGGCCCCGGCGAAATGCCGTTGACGCGGACATGCGGCCCCCATTCCAGAGCGAGCACACGGATCAACTGGTTGATGCCCGCCTTCGCAGCACACGCATGAGCCTGAAGTGCCGACGCGTTGACCGCCTGTCCCGCCGTAATTGCGATGAGCGATGCGCCCGGCGTGTTCAGGAGATCGTGACACCCGCGGAACACATTGAACGTCCCGTTGAGATCAATATCGACAACCGTGCGGAATGCATTGGCCGACATGCCCAGCACCGGCGCGAGGAAATTGCCCGCAGCGCCCGATACGACAATGTCCATCTTTCCAAACCGGTCAACGACGTGTTCCATCGCACCGCGAATGGCGCCGTAATCACGGACATCTGCTGAAAGGCCGAGTGCATCCGAGCCGATTTCAGCCGCCGCATTCGCCGCCTTTTCAGGGTTGCGCCCGACCACGGCGACCTTGGCCCCCAGTTGCGCATAGCGTTTTGCAATGCCCAAATTGATGCCGCTTGTTCCGCCCGCCACAAAGGCGACCTTGCCGTCCAACAGCCCGTCTCTAAATGTCTGCATTGCCGCCTTCTCCTGAATGACTCTTGATATCTAATCGGTTCTTCAAATTTAGCTCGCCTGCCCGCGGCCACGGTCCATGACTTCGCGACGACGCGCTTCAACCTCGTCCGCGGAAACCTGCCCGTTCATCTGCGTTGATCGTGCCGCTTCCAGCGCCATCGCCTCACCAAATGGCAGCGCAAAACCATCATTGATGAGGGCTTTGTAGTTGCGCTGCATAACAGGATCCATGCTGGCCATGTCCTGCGCCAGCTGTCGGGCCGTCGGCAGCAAGTCTTGCGGGCTGACAACTCTGTTCACCAGCCCCCAGGCGCAGGCCGTTTCTGCATCGAGGAAGTTGCCGGTGAAGGACAGTTCACGCGCGCGGTAGATGCCGATCAGGCGCGAGAGCTTTTGCGATAGGCCCCAGCCCGGCATAATGCCGACGCGCCCATGCGTATCGGCAAAGCGGGCATTGGTTGAAGCGATCAGCACATCACAGGCCAACGCGACTTCAAACCCGCCAGTAATCGCGACGCCGTTGATCGCACCGATCACAGGCTTGGAACACTGCTCGATCGCCCGCACAGGATTCTGCTCGGCGGCCGTCGCATTCGCGGCGCCCAAATTGCTTGTGTCGGCGCCCAATTCCTTCAGATCGAGCCCGGCGGTAAAGGCCCGCTCTCCAGCACCCGTCAAGACGACAGCGCGGATCGTGTCATCCGCCTCCACCGCGCGCATCACCTGGGCCAGTTCCACCCGCAAAGCTGCCGAGAGCGCATTCATCGCCTCAGGGCGGTTTAACGTGACGACAGCAATGCTGCCTTCCTGATCGATAGTCACCAACGGCATCGGGCTCTCCTTTGCCGTCAGATTGCGGGACTTTACGCAGACGTCAAGTCACGGCCTCAGATCACGACTTCATTGGCCGTTCGGAGTGCCGAGAAATAGCGCGCCAGCTTGTCGGCGGCAGAATCTGATAGGCGAATGAATATCCGCCTGCCGTCATCCGGATCGGCAATCCGGTCAAACAAACCAGCGTCCGTCATCGTCTTGATCCAGCGCAGCGCCGTCGTTGGCGGGACACTGGCTGCGATGCAGAGGCTAGACACGGCAACCTGCACCCGCTCAATCCGGGCAGCCATCAAGTCGAGCAGCATATCCCAAGCCGGGTCCGCAAAAAGGTCTCGATCAAAAAAGCGTTCCCGCAGGCGCCGCATGCGAATTACGGCCCGCACTTCCGACGCACTGGGTTCCACTTCAATAAGGACAGGTTCACCCAGAAATGAGGGACGGACATCCCCCACATTGTCACCCGACATAGGCGTTGAAACGGAGAGGGTCGCGAGCGTCCTTGCGATACGCCCGACCTCGTCGGCCAGACGCTGTAGGCGTGCCGATTCCATATCGCGTGCCACGTCATGCAATTGTTGGCGCGACCCACCAATTGCAACCGCAATGGCCGCTGCAAAATCAACGTCAGTGGGTTCAGACAGCAACGCCTCGCTTCGTTTCCAGACCTCGGCAGACAGGGCGTCTATAACACCCATCGGCGCAGAAAGGACCAATGGACAATGCAGAGAGGAGGTTAGGCTGGATATCTGATCAATGGGCCCGGCAATGTGAACCGGCACGGCCTCACTTAACGACAGAACAACAAGATCCGGCAGCGGACCGTCCTGCAGGACCGCCGCGGCCTCCTTCAAGTCAATCTGGTTGACGATGTCGCACGCACAGGCACGCAAGGCGCGCTGCGCATCATCAACGCCCATAGATGTATCGGACACGATGACGGCTCTTGGTCTCATGAGCGCTTCGAAACCCGCTGAATTCATATTGCATCCCCACACGCAATGACGAATTCCGTATTGAAACCATTTTGGCGATAAGTCGCGCCGATATTCATCCGTTATCGACCAAGAGGGGGGGCTTGAGCGAAGCACGGAAACCAAAAACTATAGAAATGCCGGATTAACAGCGCAGTGACAGAGGCTTGAATCATCAACCGATTATGCAAACTTAGTCCGTTTTGGAGATAATGGCCCGCATGTCGTCATTGTGATGGATAAATTCCCCCGCCTCCTGAGCACCGGTGAGCTCGGCCATGGCCTGGGCCACGCTCTGCGCAGGAATAGAACGATAACGAGACAAGACGTTGGGCGTGAGCATATCCGTCAACGGGCTAACGGCAATGGCAAGGCGTTCTCCGGCACGAAGCGGCCCAGAACGCTGACCGGTG
>CAJBSR010000383.1 GCA_903958285.1 uncultured Sphingomonadales bacterium | reverse complement strand
GGACGATCCATTAGCCATGCTCGCTAGAAAAACACTGGGGATGGAATGACATGGGCGACCGGATTCTGGTTATCGACGAAGGCACAACATCGACGCGCGCCATGCTGTTCGCGCCGGACGGAACGTGCCTTGGGTCGGCACAGGCGCCGTTGACGCAATCCTATCCGGCGCCCGGGCTTGTCGAGCATGATGCCGCGGAAATCTGGGAAAAGACACTCGCTTGCGCACAGGAAATGGTGGCCAGCGCGGGCGGCGCGGGTGCCATCGCGGCAATTGGCATCACCAACCAGCGCGAGACCATCGTTTTTTGGGACAAGCGCACGGGCGAACCGCTTGCCCCGGCCATCGTCTGGCAGGATCGCCGCACGGCAGAGATGTGCGCTGTGTTGAAGGAAGACGGGCTGGAGCCTCAGGTGCAGGCGAAGGCTGGTCTGCTGCTTGATCCCTATTTCTCTGCGAGCAAGATTAGCTGGGCCTTGAAGAATTGGCCGCAACTGGCGGACGCAGGCTCCAATCTCGCGGTCGGGACGATTGAGAGCTACCTCATCTTCCGCCTGAGCGGCGGCTTGCATGTGAGTGATGCGACCAACGCGGCGCGCACCTCTCTCATGTCTTTGGGCAGTGGCGCTTGGGATGACGGACTGCTCGACATTTTCGGTGTGCCGAAATCACTGCTCGCGGAAATCGTTGATTGCGCCGGGCCAATTGCGACCTGTCTTCCGGAGCACTTCGGCGGCGCCATTGCGATTACCGGTGTCGCGGGGGACCAACAGGCCGCCACCATCGGGCAGGGCTGCTTTGCCGTGGGCCAGACTAAGGCGACTTATGGCACAGGCGCTTTTGTGTTGACCAACACAGGCAATGTTGTTCCCACCTCGCGTAACCGGTTGCTATCGACCGTCTTGTGGCAACTGGGAGGGCAGCGCACCTATGCGCTGGAAGGATCCGTCTTTGTGGCCGGGAGCCTCGTCAAATGGCTGCGCGACGGTTTGGGCCTGTTGTCCTCTGCGGAGGAAACTGAAGCCCTAGCCCGCAGTGTCCCGGATACGGGGGGCGTATATGTCGTGCCCGCTCTATCTGGCCTGGGCGCTCCCCATTGGTCACCCGCTGCACGTGGATTGATCGACGGGTTGAGCTTTTCGACCGACAAGGCCCATGTTGCCCGCGCGGCGTTGGAGGCCATGGCCTACCAGACGCACGATCTGTTGGCCGCTTTTGCGGCAGATGGTGCCCACTGGTCAGAACTCCGCGTGGATGGCGGGATGGCCGCAAATAACTGGATGGTGCAGGATCTTGCCAATGTGCTGAATCTGCCCGTGGAGCGCCCGGCCTTTGTAGAAACAACGGCGCTGGGTGCGGCCATGCTCGCAGCGGTTGGCTCGGGGCTCTATGCAGGTCTCGAAGAGGCTGCGGTTATGCGTGGCACTGTTGAACGGTTTGATCCGGCTCTGGCAGAACCAACGCGGGCGGTGCGGCTTCAGGGCTGGGCCGGTGCGATGAACCGCACGCTCCTCGGCTTGGGAAACTGATTGTCTCCGAATTGACGCGAAGATTGACCGCTCCGGTTTAGATAGTTCTACATTTTGGCATCATGTGGCCGTTCAAGAGGATAGGTGCTGCCTCTCAGTTAAGATTTGTTAACCTTTCTTCAGCGATAGGACACCTGCACGCGCTCGTTGCGCGCCTCTTTAGCGGCGCCAACTGTCGATGTTTGGAGGACGTTCTTGATCACTCGTTTCGCCGGTTCATCGGCCTTTGCTTTTGCCGCAGTTTTTGCTGCCCTTCCGTCTGCGAGCCATGCAGAAGATGTGGGCGATGCGGCCGATATCGTCGTCACTGCGAATAAGCGCGCCGAACGCCTTCAGGATGTCCCAATTTCTGTTTCCGCCGTTTCTGGCGAAAGCTTGGCGGCCAGTCATGTGACGCAGGCTGAAGACATCGCACAGACCGTGCCGAACCTTCAGATGAACACGACGGTCGGCGACAACACGCCCATCTTCTCGCTGCGTGGCGTGTCGATGTATGATTACAGCCTCAACCAGTCGAGCCCGGTCGCGACCTATTATGACGAGGTCTATAAGGGCAGTTTCGCGCTGCTCGGCGCGACGATGTTCGACATTGATCGCATCGAGGTTCTTCGCGGACCGCAGGGCACGCTCTATGGCAAGAACACCACCGGCGGCGCGATCAACATTATTACCAAGACGGCCAAGCTCGGAGAATTTAGTGGGTCCGCGGCGGTCGGCTACGGCAATTATGGGCGGATCGACCTGAACGGCGCTGTTAACGCACCATTGGGGGACAAGGCGGCGCTGCGATTAGCGGGCACATTTGCGCGCGCCCATGGATGGCTCGACAACCAGACACCGGGCAAGCCTGATCTCAATTCCGTCCGCGAATTTGCGGTGCGCGGCAGCCTGCTTGTTGAACCGAGCGATGGTGCCAGCTTCGTCCTGCGGGTCGCCCACAGCTATCAGAACCCCCGCAATTACGGCATTTACGCAGAGCCGCTCGCGACCAACCGCGCGGGGCTTTCGACCTACCAGATCCGGTCCAACCTCTCCGACATCCGCCGCACGGCGCGCACGACGTCGGTGTCCCTGACGGGCAATATTGACCTGTCGGATGACGTGACTCTCACCAGCATCACGTCTTTCGACAAGGGCAAGCTGTTCCTGTTCGAGGATACGGACGGGCAGGATTTGCGCGTTTTTGAGGTGTCTTACGATGCCAAGGCCGAGCAGTGGACGCAGGACATCCGACTGACATCCGACTTTGATGGCCCGGCAAACTTCATCCTCGGTGGCTATTTCAGCCACGAGAAGGTGTTCAATTCAAACGCGACCTACATTTTTCCAGATACGGATAGCGATGGTGTGCCGGGTATCACGGGGGCAGACTGTGCAGCAGCGTTCCCGCTCAGCTGCGTCTTCACCAACCTTTTTGATCAGAAGAAGAAGAGTGCTGCACTCTACGGCGATGCGTCGTTCAAGGCGATCGACGCACTGACTTTTCGAGCCGGGCTGCGCTTCACGCGCGACACGGGTCGCCAGAACGGTCTCGTATCGATTGCGACTGCGCTCAATGGCGATGTCGTCGATACGCCCATCCCGCTGACGAACTTGTCTTACGCGACCAACAATCTTTCGGGCAAAGCGGGCCTCGATTATCGTTTCTCAGACGACGTGATGGCCTATGCTACGTTTAGCCGGGGCTATCGTTCACCGTCGTTTAACGCGCAGGCGTTTTTTGCACCTGCCGAAGCCGGGTCGGCAGGGTCGGAGACGATCAACGCTTTTGAAGTTGGCCTGAAGAGCCAGTTTGCGGACAAAGCGGCGACGCTCAACCTCGCGGGCTTCTATTATGATTATCACAACCAGCAGTTTATCAGCGTTGACCCGGCAACGGCAGCGGCGAACCTGATCAACATCCCTGAATCCCGCATCTACGGCGCGGAAGCGGAATTGAGCTGGGAAGCCAATAGCACGCTCACTTTGCGAACGGGCCTTGGCTTTCTCAATTCCAAGGTTGAACGTGGCGTGATCAGCGGCATTAACATTGCCGGAAAGAAACTGCCGACGGCACCGTCGTTCAGCATGACCGGCGGTATTGATCTGAAGCTTATGGACAATGATAGCGGCAAACTCGTCCTGTCGGGCAGCGGCAGCTATGCCTCCAGCCAGTTTTTTGAGATCATGAATGTGTCCCGGCTGAAGCAGGGCGGCTATGCCCTATTTAACGCGCATCTTGATTGGGTTTCTGCCGACGGGCGCTGGAATGCTGCCCTTTGGGGGCGCAATCTGGGTCAGAAATTTTATACGACCGCGGGCATTGATCTGTCGGGTTTTGGCTTTGACTATAAGCAATGGGGCACGCCGCGCACCTATGGCGTGACGGTCGGTACCAGCTTCTAGGGCTTTCGCTTGTGACAAGAGGGCGATATGCCCTCCGTCATGACCAGACTGCTCCTGATGGAAGGCAATATTGCCGACCGCCGCGCCCGCGCGCGATCCCTTGGCATCCGCACTTCCAGTGAAATCTATGCTTTGTCGATAAATGCGCACTTTCCGGACATCGCGGTTGATATCGTGAACGCCGCAGACCCCGATTGGGCGATCCCCGACGGACGTGGTTTTGCCGATTATGACGGGTTCGTCGTGTCCGGCTCCGCGCTTCATGCTTATGACGCCGACTTTGCTGTCACCAACCAGATTGACTTACTGAAACAGGCCGCAGAGGCGGGTTTGCCAGTCTTTGGTAGCTGTTGGGGTCTCCAGATCGCGGCGATGGCCGGCGGTGGCGAGGTGCGATACCATCCCAAGGGCAAGGAAGTTGGCTTTGCACGCAAAATCATGCCGACGGCGGCGGGCAGGGGACACCCCATGTTCGCGCATAAGCCGCCGGTGTTTGACGCGCCCTGCATCCATTATGACGAGGTGTTGCGCTTGCCGGAGGTGTCGACTTTGCTCGCATCCAACGCGCACAGCGAGATTCAGGCGGCTGTTATTCCGCTCGGCAAGACGCAGGTCTGGGCGGTGCAATATCACCCGGAATATGATCTGCAGCAGGTTCTGGCGGTCTACTCACTCTACGCCGATGACATGATCGGGCCTGACTTCTTCGCCGATCGCAAGGAACTAGACGATTATTGCGCGAAGCTGCGGACGTTGATTTCGCATCCTGGAGATGCGGGCGCGGCTTGGCAGCTCGGCATCGATGCCGACGTGCTGGACGATCGCACACGGCGGGGGGAAATCATTTCTTGGATTGAGACGCAGGGTTTGGGAGCGCGTTAGAACAAGTTGCCAACCTCCCTTCCGCTTACCCTGAGC
>CAJBSR010000382.1 GCA_903958285.1 uncultured Sphingomonadales bacterium | reverse complement strand
TGGAGCTGGTGTTGAGGAGGTTCATGGAATTTTTGCGGGGCGGTGCATGGGGCTACCGCTCTGTTCCCAAAAGATATCCCGCGCCGCGCACAGTGTGGATCAACGGCACCAACCCCTCCAGATCGACCTTGCGACGCAGACGGCTGACATGGACATCCACCACATTTGTACCGGGATCAAAATGATAGTCCCAGACCGCTTCCAGCAGCATCGTGCGCGTCAGAACCTGACCCTGATGCCGGACCAGATATTCAAGCAGCCTGAACTCGCGCGGCTGAAGATCTATCTTTGTCGACCCCCGCGTGACGCGGCGGGCCAAGAGGTCGATGTGTAAATCGGCGCAGCTGATGGATGTTTCCACTTCGCTGCCCAGGCTTTTGCGACCGATCAACAAGCGGATGCGGGCCACCAGCTCTGAAAAGGCAAAGGGCTTCGTCAGATAGTCGTCCGCTCCGGAGGTGAGGCCCTCAACACGTTCACCCACCGCGCCCAAAGCCGATAAAAGGATAACCGGCGTCCGGATTTCCGCTGCGCGAATGGCGCTCAGCACGGCCATCCCGTTCATGCCCGGAAGCATCCGATCAAGAACAATGACGTCATAGCTGCCATCTGTTGCATGAAAAAGCCCATCCCGGCCATCATAAGCGGCGTCGACGCAAAATCCTGATTCTGTAAGTCCGGAGACTAGGAAGTCTGCAGTTGATTTATCATCTTCAATTACAAGGATTTTTTGTGTCATGCGAAGCTCGGGATAAGAAGCACATCTAAGTGATCTATGTGGCTAAGGTTCGTGTTTTGAAAAATCAACGGATCTGGTTTGAGTTATTGGTTAATCGTATTGGCCCGGTCTCAAGGGTGAGGCGGACCACAAAGGGGTGTGCAGACGGTCGACTGCTCTCAGGGGGGGCAGGGGAGGCGAGATCGCCGACCGTCTGAGTGAGGATATGCGCGCCTGATGGCATCTGTCTGGTGGTCAGAAAATTACCGTTATGTAATGCTTCGCAGCTTTCTAAAGCGCGCGTCCTAGCCTCAGCCCTGCCGCCGCAGCTTCACCAGCGCCTGATCCAAACTCGACAGGAAGCGTGATCGGTCTGCATTGGAGAACGGCGCTGGACCGCCGGTGATGCCAGCACCTGCGCGGAGGTCTGCCATGATGGCGCGCACGGCCACCGCATTGCCGATAGACGCGTCAGTGAACGGCTTTCCGTTGGGCGCGATGACGATGGCGCCGAGTTTCAGGCAGCGGTCGGCCAGCAGGATATCGCCGGTGACGACGACCGTGTGGGGCGCGGTGTGTTCGACAATCCAGTCATCTGCAGCATCGAACGCGTCGCTCACGATCTTGCGGGAGATGAGCGGCACGGCCGGCACGCGGATCGGGCTGTTGCTGACGACGACCACGGGCACGTCATAGCGCGCGGCGACCCGATAGGTTTCATCCTTCACCGGGCAGGCGTCAGCATCAATCAAGATTTGGATCATGCCTCCCCATAGCGGGGCTGTGCGAAAAATCGAGCCGTGCAGCGCCTTAAGGTCAGGCGGTGCGGTCGTTTCCGAACTCCGCAAAGAGCGCCGGCAGGAACGCGGCCAGATGCGGCATCTCTTGCCCACAGTGGACGAGCAGCGCGCGGGCATCGCTCTCTGTAATCCGCAGCACGCGCTTGGCGACGGTGGCGGCCAAGCTGCCGATAAGGTTGCGCCCGGCGACGTGGGCACCGCCCATCCAAAAGCGCGACCGCATTTCGCTGCCGCCCGGTACCGCGCGGACATGGTGGGCGAGATAACCAATGTTGATCGGCGCATCCCCAAGGCCGAGACGCGCGCAGACGATGGTCGCCTTTTGGTCATCGTCCAGGCGCGGGTCGGTAAAGCCAAAGCTGGCGGGCGGCACAAAGCTGATCGCGCCGCGGATCAGATCGCTGCCGATATACTCGTCGACGATGGAGGTCTGCCCGACATAAAGCGCGCGGCCGCTGGTGCCGGCAGGGGGCGTTTCCCGCCATCCGACGTGGACATGCGCCTGCGGGTGCCACAGTTTGTATTTGGCGGCTGCATCGCCGTGCCAGCCGAACCACCAGTCGACCATCGCGGGTGTGACGCCGGGCATATCGGTGCGCACGCTGACGCGCATCCCGCCGTCTTTGGTGAGCACCCAGCCGTCTTCTAATACCGCTGCATCGCCAAAAAGGTTCTCCGCCGCCCCCTCGATCCCGGGCAGCAAAGTGTCCGGCACGCCACCCCTATCCAGCGCGGCGCAGACATGGGCGGAGAGCGGGGCAAGCTCGGGGTTGAAGTAGCGGGCATAGGGCTGGGCATGATCTGCCGCACGGTAGCCAAGATAGCGTCCGGCGATCGGTTTGCTGCTTCTCATTAGGGGCGTCCCATATATGGATTAAACCGGCCTTGGGGGTCGAAGCGGGCGCGCAAGGCGTCGAGCCGCGCCAGATTCTCCGGGGCCATGAACGGCATGGGCCTGCGCCCCAAGTTTTCGTCGGCCAACTGAATGCCGACACTGTGCGGCTGCAACGCGCGCATATGGTCTGTCGCCCAGCTTTCATCGGCGGGCGTGGCCGTCTTGCTGCGCAGGCCTCCGTAGAGCGCAAGGTAGGTCCGCGCTTCGAGCGAGAAGGCCATGTCCGGCCGCGATGCGGGCGGGTTCCAGTTGAGCCAGAGCGCGTGGCTGGGAGCTGCGGGTTGGCTGTCGGCAATTTGGCGGAGCGCGGGCAACAGCGGATCAATGGGGTCGTTCATCCACATGCTGTCGGCCGTCCAACGGGTATTGGGCAGGAAGAGCGTTTTTTCCCCGGTCTTCATCATCATATTGAGTGATATCGGCATCAACGGCAGGGTCAGGCTGGCCTTGGACCGCAGCGGGCTTTGGTCGATGAAGGCAACCTTATCGCGTGCCGCGCGCCAGCTGTCGGTCAGGACCGGCGCCAACACTTCAAGGCCGTGGGAGAATATACCGGTCGCCTTGCGGTTGAACACCAGCTGAAACTCAACGGCGGGGGAAACATCGGGGCCGACGCGGTCTGCCCAAGCCATGACCTCTTCAAGATGCCGGATGCGGAAAACCTGAAGCTTCAAGCCCACAAATTTGGGGCGTGGGTGCAGCTTTAAATGGAAGCGCACCACCACCCCGAAAAAGCCTGGCCCGGCGCCACGCGCCGCCCAAAGAAGCTCGCTATTCTCGCGCTCATTGGCATGGACAAGCGTGCCATCGGCCAGCACAACATCAATGCCAATTACATTCTGGCAGGCAAGGCCATTGGTCCGGCTGTTCCAGCCAAACCCGCCCTGCAGCAGGAAACCGCCCATGCCGACAGTATAGGCATGCGCCACGGGGAAGAAGAGGCGGCGTTTCGCCAGCGCTTCGTTCAACTCCCCGGCCAGACATCCCGGTCCAATGATTGCCGTGCCGTCCGCTTCATTGATCGCGATGCCGTTCAGGCGTGACAGATCAAGAATCATACCGCCATCGCGTATATGGTTCTGCGCCCAGCTATGTCCGCCCGAGCAGATGCCGATTTTCAGGCCTTCATCGCGGGCGCGCTTTACCGCTGCGATGACATCGTCGACGTCGTTTGCCTGTACGATCAGATCGGGCCGACGACCTGGATCTTGCGCGTTGAAGCTGGTGCCGAGCAGCGCGGCTTCAAAGCTTGGTGATCCTTTAGGAAGGATGGTGCCTTTGGTTCGGGATGGGGTCATGCCTGCTTGTCCGTGCCGGGAGAAGGTGCTGGCAAAGCGAGCCAGCGCATCGGCAAGGTTGGCAGTGGGGGAAAGGTGACGCGTTCATGCGCCAAGCGCTCCGCCACGTCCGGCGAGACCCCTAGGTGGGTAAGCAGCAGTGCAGTCGCTAAATCGATCTTTGCCCCTGAGACATGGCCCCGATACACATCCAGAGCGAGGCCGGTGATGGCACCGGTGATCGCGGACGCTGCCAGTTCAACGTCGGCAACCCTAAAGTCTCCACACGCAGCGCCGTCTGCAATGTCGAGGGATAGGCGCAGCCGCAACTCCGCGCCCAGTCGGTCGACCGGAAGACCCACATCAAACATCAATCGGCCAAAGCTGGGCTGCGCGGCCATGATCCGCAGCGTCTGCCGCGTGATGCGGGCAAACCGCACCGCCGGGCCTTCCACTCCTGTGCACAATCCGACCATTGCAATCGCGTGGGTCGCGCCCAGCAACTCTGCCAGATCCGCAATCAGCGCGGGTATATCAGGGTAATAATTATAGAAGCTCGCATGCACTAAGCCGGCATGAGTGGTGATCTTACGCAGGCCCAGCCCTGCTGCCGTGTGATCCATCAACAGCTCTTGGGCAGAAACCAGCAACTGGTCCCGCGTCCGCTCTCGCTTTGTGCCGGGTCGGCTTTGTAAATCAACATTCATGAAATGACATTATGTCATTAATGAACTTTTGTCAATTAGGGCAGGTATGGCTGCGGTGGCGTTAGACCGGTCCAGCTAAACCGCCACAAAAAAAGGGCGCCGGTTGGGGCGCCCCTTTTCCAATGTCTTTGGCTTAGGCCGCTTTGGCGCGGCTCGCCTTTTTGCGTTCATGCGGGTCCAGGTGGACTTTGCGCAGACGAATGCTCTTGGGCGTCACTTCGACGAGTTCGTCTTCGTCGATATAGGCAATGGCCTGTTCCAGCGTCATGCGGGTTGGCGGGGTCAGGCGGATCGCGTCATCCTTGCCGCCCGAGGCGCGGAAGTTGGTGAGCTGTTTGGCCTTCATCGGGTTGACT
>CAJBSR010000381.1 GCA_903958285.1 uncultured Sphingomonadales bacterium | reverse complement strand
TTTTCAAAATCAAACTCGGTGATCTTGAAGGTCTCCGGGCTCGGCAGGAAGGTGACGCGTGTGCCCTTCTTGCCATTGGCCGGCCCGACGACCTTCAACGGGGCCACGGCATCGCCATGGCTGAACTGCATGTAATGCTCTTCACCGTCGCGCCAGATGGTGAGATCCAGCGTGATCGACAGCGCGTTCACAACCGAGACGCCGACGCCGTGCAGACCGCCCGATACCTTATAGGCATTGTCATCGGACGTGTTTTCAAACTTCCCGCCCGCGTGGAGCTGCGTCATGATGACTTCAGCTGCCGACACGCCTTCTTCGGAGTGGATGCCGGTCGGGATGCCGCGACCATTGTCTTCAACGGAGACGGACCCATCGGGGTTCAGTTGGATGATGATCTTGTCGCAATGGCCAGCAAGCGCTTCGTCAATCGCGTTGTCCGATACTTCAAACACCATGTGGTGGAGACCCGATCCATCGTCGGTATCGCCAATGTACATGCCCGGCCGTTTGCGCACTGCATCCAGCCCTTTGAGGACCTTAATGGAATCAGCGCCATAAGCGGATGTGTTCGGGGTGTTTGCGGTATCTTCTGTCATATCAATTCTATACGGAACCGCCCGCCAAAACCCAAGGGAAAAGCGCCCTCTATTTGGTCTGCATTGGGGATGAATCCGCCGCCGCCTTTGCCTTTTCCTCCGCGACCAGTTCCTTGCGGCTCAGCTTGCCGACCAGCGTCTTGGGCAGGCTATCCCGCACCTCGACGGCGATGACGCGTTCGTGCTTGCCGAGCAGGGGGTTGATCCATGCTAGGATCGCTTCCCCCTTGTCCGATGCGCCGGGCTGGAGCGTGACGAAGGCCTTTGGCTTCTCGCCGGAATAGCGGTCGGGAATGCCAATGACGATCGCTTCTTTGACCGCGGGATGCTTGTAGAGCTGGGTTTCGATGACGCTTGGGAACACTTTGAAGCCGCCGACGGCGATCATGTCCTTCAGCCGGTCGACAATACGGATATAGCCGTCCGCATCGATCCGCGCGACGTCACCGGTGCGCAGCCATTCGCCCACAAAAACATCAGCATCCACCTCGGGGTGGTTCCAATAGCCCTTCATCGTCTGCGGGCCGGCAAAAGCGAGCTCACCCGGTTCGCCATCGGGCGCAGGCTTGGTCGGGTCCTCACGGTCGAGCAGGCGCACGCGCGTGCCGGGCAAAGGCTGGCCGATGGTGCCGGGGCGGCCTTCGCCTTCATAGGGGTTGGTCGAAACGACGCCGGCGCTTTCGGTCAGGCCATAGCCTTCGATGAGCTTTGCGCCGGTGACGTTTTCAAACCGCTGTTCCACTTCGGCGGGCAAAGGGGCGCCGCCCGAAATGCAGACGCGTAGGCTGGAAAAGTCGGTGCGCGCCGTCTCGGGATGGTCGAGTAGCGCCTGATACATGGTCGGCACGCCGGGCAGGGCGGTGGCCTTAACCCGGGCGATGGTTTGCAGCGTCGCCTTGGCATCAAACCGCGGCAACATGGCAATCAGCCCCCCTGCGAAAACCGTCCGGTTGAGCACACAAGTATTTGCAAAGACGTGGAAAAAGGGGAGCACACCGACGATGCGGTCGCCATCGGCGGTGCCGGGGTCAATCGCGTGCACTTGCCGGGCATTGGCGGTGAGGTTCTGGTGGGTCAGCATCGCGCCCTTCGGGATGCCGGTGGTGCCGCCGGTATATTGGATCAGCGCCACGTCACCGGGCTTGGGCGGCGGGGCTGAACAGGCCCCATCATCAGCGAGCAGCTGTGAGAAGCGCGTGACACGGGCGTCGCTCGGCAGTGGGGCCGTTTCGCCCCCTTTGAACAGGCGATAGGCGATCGATTTGAGCGGCGGCAGCACACCGGCAATCGACCCGACGACCAGCCGTTCGATCGCGCCCGTCTCCAGCACCTTCATCGCGGTCGGCAGCAAGGCCGCAGCCGAGAGGGTAACGATCAACCGTGTACCGGAATCGCGGGCCTGTGCCGCCAGTTCATCGACGGTATAGAGCGGGGAGAAATTGACGACGATGGCGCCGGCCAGCAGCGCGCCATAATAGGCTGCGACATAATGGGGGACATTGGGCAAAAAGAGTCCCACCCGGTCCCCGGGCTTGATGCCTAGCGCCTCAAATCCGGCAGCGGCCTGACGCACCGCCTTGGCGACATCCCCATAATTGTACCGGCGGCCCATAAAGTCGAGAAACGGGGCATCGGGATGTCGTTGTGCGGAATCCAAAAACATGTCGGGCAAGGTGAGCGGCGCGAACGTCTGCTCCCACTGCGTTGGGTGGCAGTATCGCGTCCGCCAGACGTCTTCGATCATGTTCATGAGGCAGACATAGGAAGGCCCGCTTGCCAGTGCAAACGGGCCCTCAAAAATAATGCCAGAATGGAGATTAATATTTGGTCAGTTCGACCTGCATTGACTTATACCCATGCACGAAGCTGGCTGGCACGCGGACGGGCTCTTCCAAAACGTTCACGCGCAGGCGGCGCTTCTGCATTTCAGAGATCAGCGTCGTCAGCTGCAATTCAGCGACACGGGCGCCAACGCAACGGTGGATGCCATAGCCGAAGGCCAGATGGCGGCGGGCGTTCTCGCGGTCGACAATGATCTTGTCGCCATCGGGGAAGACGCTTTCGTCGCGGTTGGCCGAGCAATACCAAAGGGCGAGCTTGTCGCGCTTCTTGATCTGGTGGCCGAACAACTCTGTGTCTTCGGTCGCCGTGCGGCGCATATGGGCCAGCGGCGTCTGCCAGCGGATCAGCTCATGCATCGCATTGACCGCGAGTTCATGGTCATGATTCTGCTCAAGCTTGGCCCGCTCTTCGGGGAATTTGTCGAGCCCGTAAGCGAACGCCGTCATCGAGTTGCGCGTGGTGTCATTGCCGCCGACGATCAGGAGGATGAGGTTCCCCATGAATTCCTGATGGCTCATATGCTTCATCGCATCGGACTGGAGCATGATCGAGATGAGGTCATGCTTGCCGGGGTTCTGGGCCTTTTTGTCCCAAAGGTCTTTAAACGAGGCGCCCATTTCAAAGGCGGTCGCAAGGCGGTGCTGGCGCTGCTCCAGCGTCCCGAAGCTTTCGATATCGCCAAGCACGTCTGACCAATGGGTCAGCTTGTGGCGCTCTTCAAACGGGAAGTCGAACAGGATGGCGAGCATCTGTGTCGTCAACTCGATGGACAGCTTTTCCACCCAATCAAACGGCGTGTTGAGCGGCAGGCTGTCGAGCACAGCGGCGGTGCGTTCCACGGTGTCGGCACGCATGCGTTCCACTTCGGCGGGGCCAAAGGCAGGTGCGACGGTGCGGCGCTGGGCTGTATGCTGCGGCGGGTCCATGGCGATGAACATCGGCATCGGCACATCACCTTCCTGCAGATGGTCGATCCCGTCACCGGCAACCGTGATGCCGCCATATTCCCAGCTGGACGAAAAGACCTTGGGCAGCGCCTCAATATGCATAATGGGCTTGTAGGTCGTGACGGACCAATAGGGGCCGAACTTGGACTCCGGGCAGTAATGGATGGGCGCGGTTTCGCGCATCTGCCGCATCGGTTCCTGCCACACATCATTGGCAAAAAGCTCCGCGCGGGAAACGTCCCAAGGGTTTGCTTCGACTGCTTCGTCCTTCAGCACGGTCGCCATGCCAGTCCGCTCCTGTTTGTTTTTAGATCTAGTTTCAGTCTGCCACTGTTTACATCAGTGTCAATGGGATTCGGGGCAAGCCTGCGGCAAATGACGGGTGCTTGCGATGAAGTGAGCGGCGGGGCGGGCGTCAGCGCTTGCGCCGCAGGAACGACAGCAGCCCCGGCCCGGATTTCAGAACTCCGCGCCGGAACAGTCCGGCGGTA
>CAJBSR010000380.1 GCA_903958285.1 uncultured Sphingomonadales bacterium | reverse complement strand
TTCAATCTCACGCGCCCGCGGACGATCAAGGATGGCGGCTTCCACGGCAGGATTGATCGGGCTCGTCGGATGGCCGAACTTGCCCATCACATAGCGCAGCACCTGATCCGACACCTGCGCATATCGCCGTTCGCCGATGACGTTGAACAAGGCTTGGCTCATCACCATTTGCGGGAACGGCGTCACCATGATGGGATAGCCCAGTTCCGCGCGCACGCGCTCCGTCTCGGCCACAATGGCGTCAAAGCGATCGCCCATTTTCAGCTCTTCAAGCTGGCGCCGGGTGGTCGTCATCACGCCGCCTGCAATCTGATGCTTGAGGAAGCTGGAATCGAACGGCTGCGGCGTCCCGGCAGGGAGGCTTTCCGCGCGCGCCAGCCGCCACCAATAGTCCGAGACCTTGGACAGGGCCTCCTCATCCACATTGACTGAATGGCCCGCATTACGAAGGTTGGCGACCATCCGGCCTGCTTCAGGAAGCGAGCTCCCCTCGCCCAACGGCCCAATGCCGACATGGATTGCATCAATGACCCCAAGGTCCGCCGCAGCAAGGCTCGACAGCGGGCCATAGCCAATCGTGCAATGGGCATGAATTTCGAGCGGACGATTCCCAATGACGGCCTTCACCGCCGGCGCCAAAGTGCGCACGCGTTCCGGCGATAAGAGCCCGCCAGGATCTTTGATATAGAGGAGATCGATGTTGCCGCCGGAACAAATCTTGCGCGCAAAATCGGCATAGAACTGGTCGGTGTGCACCTCAGACAAGGTGAAGGTGAGCGCGCCCATGATTTCGGCGTCGCCCTCTTCCCGCACGATCCGCGCCGCCTCGATAACGGCATCGGCATCATGCATCGGGTCCAGCATGACGAAACGCCGGATGCCGTTTAGCTGGAGCCGACGATAAACCAGCCGCATGAACTCTGGGTCGGCTTGCTGCCAAGCAATGAACCGCAGGCCTGTTGTGATAAACTGAAGCGGCGTGCGCGGCATAGCCGCGGCCACGCGCCGAATACGCTCCCAAGGGTTATTCTGGAAGTAGCGCACCGCGACAGCCATGTGGCTGGATGATGTGAAATCGACGGCGCGGAATCCGACACGATCCGTCTGGCCGGCTATCTGCAGCATCTGCGCAGTGTTCAGCCCGGTGGCACCCCACAGGCTCTGATTGCCGTCGCGCATCGACACATCGACAAGAGAAATCTCAGCCATGGGTCAGCCCTTCAAAGAAGCGGGTATCAACACCACCCGTCTGAAAGCGTGGATCGCGAACGATAGCGCGGTGGAGGTCCGCAGTGGTCGAAATGCCCTCAATGTTCAGCACATCGAGGGCCGCCGTGAGGCGTGATACGGCCTCGTCACGCGTCGCGCCGCGCACGATGAGTTTGCCGACCAGCGAGTCATAGAAGGGCGGGACGACGCCGCCGCGCGGCATATGGGTATCCACGCGGACACCTACACCCGTGGGCCAAGCGACATGCGTGGCTATTCCCGGCGACGGGCGAAAATCATCCGCCCAGCTTTCCGCATTGATGCGGACTTCAATCGCGTGACCATCGGCCTGCACCATATCCTGCGTGAGCATGAGCCGCTGTCCATCGGCAATGAGCAGTTGTTGCTCCACCAGATCAACACCGGTGATTTCTTCGGTCACTGGATGTTCAACCTGAATGCGCGCATTCATTTCCAAGAAGAAGAAATCAAAACTCTCTGCATCGACGAGGAACTCGACGGTCCCTGCCCCGCGATAGTTGAGGTGGCGGGCAAGACTGACCGCCGCCGTCTCGATC
>CAJBSR010000379.1 GCA_903958285.1 uncultured Sphingomonadales bacterium | reverse complement strand
TGTTCGAAGCGGCCAACCCGCGTCACGAGCATGAATGGAAAGTCTGGAAGGACGCCAAAATCCCCGACAATAAGATCCTCGCGCCGGGCGTGATCGATACCTGTTCAAACTATGTTGAGCACCCGGAACTGATCGCCCAGCGCATCGAACGTTTCGCCGCCATTGTCGGCGCCGATCGCGTCGTTGCCAGCACGGACTGCGGCTTTGGCACATTTGCGGGCTATGGAAAGATCGACCCGGCAGTAACTTGGAAGAAGCTCACATGTCTGCGCGAAGGCGCGGACATCGCGGCCAGCCGCCTCTAATCCAAGGGGCATTGCCGGAAACAACGAAGGCCCGCCTAATGGCGGGCCTTTTGCTAGGTCAGGCTTCTTTCTCGTTAAAAGCAGCCGCGCGACCCGCCGCCCATTTCTGCAGCGCTTCCGTCCGCAACCGCGCCCCTTCCGGATCGGCTTCTAGCGGCAGGACGGACTCCACAATCTTGTCAAAATGATCGCGCAGGCCATCCTTCGCTTCGGGATAGGGGATGATGTAAAGCTCATTCGCCTCGATGCCGACCTTCACATACTCAGCCAGTTGAACAGGCTCCATACCGTGAATGTGGATGCTGTGCAGCGACGCCACCGTATCCTCATTCTCAACATAGCCGCTCTGCCCGAAGGCAGCAGGGCGCAATTTGCTGGCCTCTGCGATGTTTGATTTGATGTTGGCCGGACAAAGAACGGACACGCCAATATTGTGCTTCTCCAGCCCCTGACGGTAGCTCTCCATCAGGTTGATGACCGCAGCCTTGGCCGCAGAATAAGGCGCGGCAAAAGCACTGCCCATCAAGCCGCCGAGCGAAGATGTCGTGACGATATGCCCCGGACGGCCAGACGCAATCATGCGCGGGACAAAGGTCACCATGCCATTGATCACGCCGCCCAGATTGACGCCGACGATCCAGTCAAAGTCATCATAAGACGTATTCTCAACGGGCCCGAAGCTGTTCACACCAGCGGTGTTGAACAAAAGCGAGGGCGGCGCGCCGAAGACATGCTCAACCTCATCAGCCGCCCGCGCATAGGCGACACGGTCCATAATATCGAGCACGATACCGTGCGCGGTAATGCCTTCCGCTCTCAACTGCATCAAAGCCTCTTCAATGGGCTGCGGGCGGATGTCGGCAATCACAATGCGGCACCCCGCCCGGCCAAACACCTGCGCCTGACCAAAGCCCGCGCCGGACGCGCCGCCGGTGATGAAGGCAATTTCGTTCTGGAAGATCTTCATGCGTCCCGCACTCCTAACCGCCGCGACTCTTTTCGCGTTCAATTGTTAGTATAACTTACATTTTTGGAGAGGCGGGGCAAGCCATCGTCCGCCGCACAAAGGGTCACAATTCAGCTCCGCCCTTTCAAAGCGCCAACAAATGCGTTGTATGATGGGGGGATGGACGCGATGACATTCAGCTGATGAAAAATAAGCGCCGCTATCTCACTGCGACCATGCCGGACGGGTATGAAAAGACGATCGGGCCGACGACCGAGCGCTTCACCCATTATTGGCGGATCGTGGCAGAGCTGGAAAATGGCAAAACCGAAGTGTTTTGGGGGCATAGCCGCTCTCTGGCTGAGGCCAAGCGCAAGCGCATGCCCGCCGAAGAAGCCGCCCGTATGCGCAAGTGGACGCGCTTTTCCTTCGAAATTGCAGAGCTGGTCGAAACTGAGGCTCGATAGGTGACCGCTTGGCCTTCAGCCAGATCGGCCTGGGCCAATTCCGCATAACCTAGATCCGACAGGCATCAATGCTAATCCCGGGTGCCAAGAAGATTACGCGCAACAACCCAGTTATGTATCTCACTTGGGCCATCATAAATCCGCATCGTGCGCAGCTTTGCTGACATCAGATACAGCGGCAATTCCCGCGTCATGCCCATGCCGCCAAACATCTGCATCGCAT
>CAJBSR010000378.1 GCA_903958285.1 uncultured Sphingomonadales bacterium | reverse complement strand
TTTTGGCCAATCCTGAAGCCAATCGCATGGCATCGGAGTTCATCATCGCCAAGATGAAGGAACGAGTGAACGATCCTGAGATCGGAAACCTGTTGGCGCCGCGCTTTGAAGACTATCCTCTGTTTGCCAAGCGCCCGCCGCTCGATCATGGATATCTGGAAGCCTATAATGAAGACCATGTAACGCTGGTCGACATCAAGGACCGTGAACCTTTGGTCGAAATCACCGAAACCGGTTTACGCACGACTCTCAACGAATATGAGTTTGATATCATCGTGCTGGCGACCGGATTCAAAGCTTATACGGGTGCGCTGGAAGCTTTCCCGATCCGGGGCAGCAGCGGCCAAACGCTGCGTGAGAAGTGGCAGACCGTTTCTGAAAGCATCATGGGTGTCTGCGTCGCTGACTTCCCAAATATGTTTACAATTACCGGCCCCCAGGCGCCCTTCGCCAACCTTCCGACCTCTATTGAGCAGAATGTGATCTGGATCACCCGCTGCATCGAAAAGATGGAACGTGAGGGCAAGGACCTCTTCAGACCACGCCGCGATGCGGAACAGGCATGGACGGCCCAAACTGCCGATATCCATGCGCAAACGCTTATGGCCAATGGTGATAAGGTGAACTCATGGATGATGGGCGCAAACCGGGAAGACAAGGGCGCGCGCGTGCTCATCTACTTCGGTGGTGCCAGTGTCTATTATGACGCGCTGGATCAATCCGCCGAGAATGGCTTTCCTGAGCTCGAGTTTGAAACGCGTTGAGGAAACGAGTGAAATCGAAATCACACCGGCTGAAGTGCTTTGACGCTTGTTGAAGAGGCCTGGGACGGCAAAAAGGATTTGGTAAATGCGGCTGGAAAATAAAGTGGCGGTCATCACTGGCGGTGCCATGGGCATCGGCGCAGTGACAGCGAAACGGTTCATTGCCGAAGGCTGCAAGGTTGTCATCGGCGATATACAACGCGGCACGGGCGAAGCCTTTGCGGCGCAGTTTGGCGACCAAGCTGCGTTTGCGGTTTGCGACGTGACACAGGAAGACCATGTGGCCGCACTTGTTGATCTTGCCATCAGCCGGTTCGGCAAGTTGGATGTCATGTTCAACAATGCTGGCATTGTCGGCGCTGTGGGCCCGATCGATACGACGCCTGCCGAAGAGTGGAACGCGTCGCTTGCCGTCCTGATCAACGGCGTGTTTTTTGGCATGAAGCACGCGGCACGCGTGATGAAGCCTGCGCAACGTGGAAGCATCATCAGCATGGCGAGCACCGCAGGCTTAATGGGCGGTCTGGGGCCGCACGCTTATGCTGCGGGGAAACACGCTGTCGTCGGGATGACGAAGAATGTGGCGGCCGAGCTCTGCCATGTCGGCATTCGCGTCAATGCAATTGCCGCTGCAAGCATGGCAACGCCCATGGTTGCAAATGTCCTGACAGGCGATCCCAGCAATATCGAGGAAGCCAAGCGGATCTTAGCCGAAGTTTCGCCATTGCGCGGCCGGCCGGGACTCGCCGAAGATGTGGCCAATGCCGCTCTGTGGCTGGCCAGCGATGAATCGGGCTACACGACCGGTCATACGCTGACGACGGATGCCGGGGCCACTATTGGCGCGACGTCTGCAAAGCCGAACTTCAGCGAATATCAGCCGATGATCAGGGAAGTGTCCATCAAGGCGAGCTGACTGGGGCCGCCCCTTCAATAAGACAAGGATTTACGCTTTGAACAATAGCCTATTGAACCCCTTCTTCACGCCCTTCGAATGCAAGTCGCTTAAGGTCGCTAACCGCTTCACGATGGCGCCCATGTCGCGCTATTTCTCGCCCGACGGCATCCTAACTGAAGCTTCGGCGGATTATTACCGCCGCCGCATCGAAGGTGGCGTGGGTTGCGTGATCACCGAAGGTGTCGCCATCGACCGGCCAGGCTCTGTCGCGGCAGACACTGTTCCCGGCTTCTTTGGCAAGGAAGGCCTTGCCGCATGGGATAGAGCCCGTGCCGGAGTTCATGCAGCGGGTGGCGCGATCATCCCGCAACTTTGGCACGTTGGTGGCTGCGAGGATTTTAACTATCCAGATGCGCCACACCCTCCGCTTGAAAGCCCGTCCGGCCTCGCTGGCCCCGAAATTACCGGTGGACGGATGATGACCCTTGAGGACGTCGATGGTGTTATCGCTTCCTTCGTTCGCGCGGCGCTTGATGCACAACGGCTCGGCTTCGATGCCATCGAGTTGCATGGCGCGCACGGCTATTTGTTTGACCAGTTCTTTTGGGATGCCACCAATCTGCGGGACGACCGCTTTGGCGGACCCGACATTAAAGATCGCGCCCGCTTCGCTGTCGACGTCGTCAGCGCGATCCGCGAGGCTGTCGGCCCAGATTATGCCATCATATTCCGCGTCTCGCAGTGGAAGACCTATCAATACGAAGCGAAGATCGCCCGCACGCCGCAAGAGCTGGAACGCTGGTTGGTGCCGCTCGCCGACGCCGGTGTCGATATCTTCCACGGCTCGGACCGCCGCTTCTGGGAGCATGCATTTCCCGAACATGGCGACTACAACCTCGCCGGATGGGCCAAGAAGGTCACAGGAAAGCCAGCAATCACAGTCGGTTCAGTCGGACTCGACCGCGATCTTATGCAGGATTTCGTGTCCGGTGAATCGGCGCCAACCCTAAAATCGCTCGACGAACTTGCGCGTCGCTTCGACCGGGGTGAATTTGATCTGGTCGCGCTTGGCCGCGTGCTCCTGGCCGATCCCAATTGGCTGACCAAGGTGCGCGAGGGCCGATTCAGCGAACTGCAGCCCTATTCAAAGGAATGCATGGATACACTCTTCTAGGCCGCTGCCAGCGCCTTGCTGGACTCGACAGTTACATTGCCGAGAGAGAGCCATTTGGTCTTCAGGCCAGCGCAAAACTGCCCAAGACGCAGGCACATGCGCTGGCCTCCTGCCGCACTTGGGCTGACGTCTTGCAGAAGCTGCGACAAAATGTTCAGCCTCCCCCAAAGGCCAGCATTGCAGGGCCAGAAATGCGGCAAATTTGGCCTCAATCGAGCAATTATCTAGTCTGGATTCAAGCGTGGTTTTCAGATATGCGGACGATCGAGATCGGGCAGAAATTTTTCGAAAAGCAATCCTGAATGAATAAAGTTCAACAGCAATTAAATGTCCCTGAGCCCGTTAGGACAGATCCTATAAATACAACTGGGCTTTTGTCCGATGAATTACTTTCTTGGATTGGCCGCTCTTCAGAACCGAGGACCGAAATTGCCTCACGTCGCGAGATACGAAAATATTCAATTGCTACAGGCTGGAAGAAAAAAGAATATCTTGATGGAGATGAGGCACCACCCTTGTTTCATCTTGCCCTGTTCTGGGATATGGTGGAACTTGACCAGTTGACCCCCGACGGCGTTTCAATCGACGGATTGCTTCCGAAATTTCCACTCGAAAAGGCGATGGCCGGCGGACTCAATATCGAATACTTCAGGCCAATCAAGGCAGAGGACGTTTTGGTTGCGACCCGCACCCTGACCAACATCTATGAAAAAGCGGGCTCCCAAGGGCCCATCATTTTCTATGAAGTTATCATGCGCGTTGAAACAGCGGCCGGCGAACTTGTCCTCACTGAAAAAACAACGCGGCTTTTGCGATAATGAACATGTCGAAACTAACCAACCTAAAGCCGGGCGATGCCTTGCCCGGTCGCGACTATTGTCCAGATAACGTCCAGAACTTCATGTACAGCGCTGCTCTTTGGAATGCCCACCGCATCCATTTCGATATGCCCTACGCCACTGAAGTCGAAGGCTATCCCGGCATTGTGATGTCAGGGCCAATGCTTGGCGACTGGTTGACCCAATGTGTCATAGAATGGCTGGATGGTCAGGGCAGGATGACGCACCTTGAATATTCGAACCGCAAAGCCGCCTATATCGGCGAGACGGTTACCTCGGGCGGTCGCGTGCTTTCCGTAGATCATGACAATGGTTCGGCCAGACTTGAAATCTTCATCCAGAATGAAGCCGGCGACGTGATTGCACCGGGTATTGCCGTCGTTGCCTTCGACCGGGCCTGATCGGAAAAAACCATGGACAGCTTGCGAGGGAAAGTCGCCATTGTCGGGGCGGCCGACACCCCGGTGGGAAAGCTCCCCCAATTCAGCCCCACCGGCTTGTGCATCGATGCCGCACGCCGCGTCATGGCCGATGCCAATATCACCAAGGACAAAATCGACGGGCTGATCACCTGCAATTCGATGGCCGAACCCTATATGTATCATGCCGAAGCAATGGCCGAATATCTGCAGATATTCCCACGCTATTGCATGAGCGTAGGTGCTGGCGGCAGTACGACCTTTTCCATCCTGCATCATGCCGCCGCCGCCATCGTCAGCGGCATGTGCACCACCGTTCTGATCACCATGGCAGACAGCCTGCGCAGCGGCCTGACACGAGACCAGGCCATGAAAATGCAGTCGTCTGCCGGCCATTCTCAGTTTGAGATACCTTTTGGCCCCACGGTTCCGGCCTTTTACGCCCTCATCGCCCGCGCCCATATGGACAAATATGGGACGACGGCCGAACAGTTCGCCGCCATCGCCGTTGCCTGCCGCAAACATGCCTGCCTCAACCCGACAGCGGAGATGCGCACGCCTATCACCATCGACGACGTAATGAATTCGCGGATGATTGCAGATCCCTTGCACCTGCTCGATTGTTCGCTGGTGTCGGACGGTGGTTCGGCAATCATCATGACATCGGCGGATCGCGTTGCGGACTTCCCGCACGATCCCGTCTATATTCTGGGTGTCGGTGAAGGGCATGGCCATGAACATATCAGCCAAGCACAAAGCCTGACCACGTCCTTTGCCGTGGAATCGGGCCGGCGGGCCTTTGCCATGGCCGGCCTTAAGCCGTCCGATATGGACTTCGCACAGTTGTATGATTGTTTCACGCCCACAGTGCTGGTGGAGCTTGAAGACCTCGGCTTTTGCAAAATAGGCGAAGGCGGAGCGTTCGTAGAAAATGGCAATATCGAGCTTGGCGGCATGTTGCCGGTCAACACTCATGGCGGGCTTTTGTCGCATTGCCATCCGGGCAATCCGGGGTCGATGTTTGCGCTCACCGAAACGGTAACCCAGCTGCGCGGCATGGCAGGGGCGCGTCAGGTGAAGGGAGCCGAAGTGGCGATGGTGCATGGTCAGGGCGGCATCATGTCCAGCCATACCTCGGTGATCCTAGGCAGGGAGCGCCACTGATGAACGGCCATATGGACAAGTTTCTCCCCCGACCTACGCCGGAATCAGCCCCTTTCTGGCAGGGCTGCCAAGATCACAAGTTGCTGCTCCAATACTGCACAGCCTGTGACACCCATCAGTTTTACCCACGCACGATCTGCGCGACCTGCATGTCTGACCAGCTTGAGTGGCGGGAAGCCAGCGGGCGCGGCACTGTGGAAAGCTATACGATCGTCACACGCGCGGTATCAGACGCTTATGCGGCCGATGTGCCCTATGTCATCGCGCTCATCACGCTCGCTGAGGGACCGCGCATGATGAGCAATGTCATCGGCTGCGACGTTGAAAGCGTCAAATGCGGCCTCGCCGTCGAAGTGGTTTTTGAGCGTTGGTCGGCTGAAATAACTATGCCAAAGTTCCGGCCCTTCGCAGACCAAATAGCCGGCTAGGCGGTTGCCCAGCCGAAACACTGACCGATCGAGAGCAATTTGACCTACCGCGCGGTTAGATCGTGTCGGCAAGCCGATCTGCGTCAGCATAGGCCCGCGCCATGGCCGCTTCGACAAGATTTTTAGGACCGAAGGTTCCCGCCACGCGCACCGCGCTAATGTCCGTCACGCCGATGAATCCGAGCCAAGCTCTCAAATAAGCCAGCTGGAAATCCAGCCCCTCAATTTCGGGCATGCTGCCAAATGGCATGGCGCTGGCCGCCACGATGATCGCCCGCTGACCCCGAGCCAACCCCTCGACATTACCTTCGCTGTCGTTGCGGAACGTCAGCCCCGGCTGGGTCAGGAGGTCAATATAGTGCTTCAGCCGATACGGAATGCCAAAATTCCACATCGGCGTGGCAATCAGGCACCCATCAAACGACAGGAACTGATCGGTCCATTTTTGGAGGTCCTGCCATGCGGCGGTCTGCGCGGGATCAACTGCGTTGCCGGCAAGCAAGTGATAGCGGCCGTCTACAACATCATGATCGAAAGGAGGTAAATCTGCATCGAACACGTCAAGCCGCTCAACGACCATTTCCGGGTATCGGGCTTTGAGGCGGCCCAGCAAACGATCCGCAACCATGGCTGACCGCGACCGCTCCTTGCGCGGACTGGCATTGATATGCAGCAGCCTCTTCATGCGACGTCCATGCCGATGTGGATCACGTCGTCGATGATTTCGACCTCCCAGACATTTATCGGCGATTTCGTTAATGTCCCCATGGCAGAGCCATCACGCATATCGAAGCGGACGCCGTGCGCGGGGCAGAAGATATGGACCCCCCTGAGTTTGCCGCCTTCCAACGCCTGCAAGGCATGGCTACACCTATTCTCGATGGCAAACACGCCAGCCGTGGTCCGCGCGACAAGCACAGACTTTCCATGTAGGTCGAACGTACGGGTTCCATTTTCTGGAATGTCGGCAAGCGGCGCGACAGCAATTTTCACGGCTTTAGTGTCCTTGGTCCAGGCAGCGGCCAATCAGTCGAAAATCCATTTAAGTCCCTTCGGCAAGCCCTTCTGCACGTCCAAAAAAGATGCCCGAAGACCCCCGGAAAAGCAAACTTGATTGTTCTTTTAGGTCAGCACTTTATAGGGATAACCTGACTTTCAAAAAGGCCAGTGGCTATGGACTCGTCCACGACGAGGCGGATCAAAGAGGGCATCGCATTCGAAGCTGCGCGCACCGGACCTCCCTCTGGTTTTCCAAAGCTACCGGACATCCCAGCGGCCCGGTACGTCGATCCGCAGTTTCTGGAATTGGAAAAACAAGGCCTGTGGAAACGCAGCTGGCTTTATGCGGGCCACACCAGCCAAGTCGCCGAACTAGGGAGCTGGTTCTTAACCCGCAACACAGGGACTCCCATTCTTGTCGTGCGCAATCTGCAAGGCGAATTGCGTGCCTTTTACAACACCTGCCGCCATCGCGGTGGCCCGCTGGTGACCGAAGAGACCGGTCAGGGGCGGGGCTTTGTCTGTGGCTATCACGGTTGGAGCTACACGCTCGATGGTCAGTTGAAATCGGTGCGCGACAAACGTGATTTCGTCGATCTCGACTTTACCTGTCGTTCACTGCTGTCGGTTCGCTGTGAAACTCTGGGCGGTTGGATTTTCATCAATGAGGACCCTGAGGCGTCTACGCTGCTCGAAAGCTTGGGCCCATTAGAGAGCGAACTCCGGCAGTTTGAGCTCGACAATCTCATGCTCGTTCATTCACGGGGCTATGACGTGCCCTGCAACGTCAAGTTGCTGCTGGATGTATTCTTGGAAGTGTATCATCTGAAATCGATCCATCAGGATACGGCTGACCGGTTTCTCGATCATCGCGGCATGACGGTTACCCTGTGGCCGCACGGCCATTCCCGGATGGTCACGCCCAACCGCCGACCCGATTGGATCGACCCCGGCACTCGGGGGATGCCGGAAATTCCCAGCGTCACGGAAATGCCGCGCGTCAACAATGTCAGCTACAACATCTTTCCCAACATCGTGATGCCGCCGACAGCAACCGGCATTCCCATGCTTGTTTTCTGGCCGCGAACAGCAAACTCGATGAGGATTGAATGCCATTGGTTCGGCCCTAAGCTGCCCGCGGAGGACCTCAGCGCGCTTTGGGATGTGCGGATCCGGAATTTTGAGAGGATCCTGTTCGAAGACCTGGAATTCGCGGCGAAGCTTCAGGAGTCAGTTGAAGGCCCTGGCTTCATGGACATCCCCCTCAACTATCAGGAACGCCGCATCTATCATTGGCACGAGGAAGTAGACCGCAGGATCGGGATCGAACGGGTGCCTGCGCCAATGCGCGTCGCACAGGTGCTTGGCGACTGGGTCGACAAGTCCTAACCTGAACGACGCTCCATCACGGGCAGGGTCATTTCCCCGAAGGTGTGAAGACCATGAGCAAGTTACCGGGAGTATGGTAATAAAGACCATAGCCTGAGTTCACGACGACATGGCCATTGGCAACTGCCGCACCCGGGCCACTCATGCTCCCGCCCCTCGCCTCCAAGCCTGAAACCGTCTTGACGGGGAGGGTTGTGTCGACTGTCCAGATGGGCTTGCCAGTGCGATTGTCATAAGCTCGGAAACGGCCATCGAGATGCCCTGCGAAGACGAAACCATCTAGCGCTGTGACGGCCGAGGAAATGCCGGGATCACAGTTTGCTCTCTCACCGCAAACATTATCTGCGATAGATTTCCAGAATACACGGCCCGTGGCACCATCAATGGCGTGAAGACCAGCGCCGCGCTTCTTTGCGTCGTAAATGCGACCGTCGCGCGTGTCTTCCATGTCATTGATCGGAACGTAGATAAGACGACCCTGCGCTGCCATACCGAAATGGACGCCGCCTTGCGTGCCCCCATGCCCAAGGACCGTTTTCCAGACAGGCTTTCCAGTGTCCGGGTCGAGCCCATAGACATCGGCCGATTTCTGCCCTGCAACGATCATCGACTTGCCACCGCCAATTGGCACAACAAGCACAGATGCTGCCACATCAAGATCGGGCCCGTTTTCCTTGGGGCAATTGTCATTGCCAATCATGCAGCCGACGTTCCAAGCATCACCTTTCGTGAGCTGGGAAACCCAAATCCGCTTGCCCGTTTTCGCATTCACAGCAAACACGGCGTCGCTATTCCCATCTGCTGGGGAAGAGTAATTCTCTCCGGACCCGAAATAGACCCGATTTGTTGCCGCATCAAAGGTGGGGCTGTTCCATATTGGAGCGCCCGAAGGCCCAATGATGTTGGTTCCAGCTTTGGTCTTGCCCTGTGGAACCCCGGGAGATGTAACACTATAATGGCGCCAGTTTAGAGAACCTGACTTGGCGTCAAGCGCAACAACGGATCCCCTGAAGGTGCAGCACGCATAGTTTGGATCGGCAGCGGCTGTCACTTCAAGTGATGATACAGGAACGAAAAGCTGCCCCCCTCCAATCGTCGGAGAACCGGTGATGGTTGCATTTGAATGGTCATCGACCTTCGATTTCCAGACGAGCTTACCTGTCATTGCATCAAGCGCATAGACGCGGGCCAGCACATCACCGAAGTAAAGCCGCTGCGTCGCCGGATCTGCGACGACAGCCGTCCGCACTTCGGCAGAAGCCCGGAAGGACCAGCGCATACAGCCCGTTTCGAGATCAAGCGCATAAACTGTGCCGTCTTGGCTGCCGACAAACACCGCTCCCCACCCGATGGCGGGTTGAGATCTCGCCCGTTGGGCTTTGGGATACGCGAAAGCCCATTTCAGCTTCAGCTGCGGGACCTGCTCCTTGGTCAGACCTGCTTGGTTTGCCGGTACATATCTGTTGTTTTTATGGCCCCAACCCACCCGGGCCGGAGGTGAACCTTTGTCAAATCCCGCGTGCTGAACATCGCAGGACGCCGGAGGCGCAGGGGGCCGATAGTCTGCCAGCGGAGTGCGTGTCAGATATTCGGCGATCTGCTGGCGCTGCAGCGAAGATAGCTTGGCGGCCTGTTGGCTCATGATTCCGCCATTCATGGCAGCCAGAAGAGCATCTGGGGCCATCATTTCCAGCCAGACCTGCTGGGGCGCCTTTGGCACACCACCATTATGGCAGCCCGCGCAATTTTCTTGAAACAGACCCTTTCCAGGATGCTTCTCGATATCAATGGTCGGGCCGTCTCGCGACTGGAATTCGTCGGTCGATGTTACTCTTTCCCCGCCGACCTTATCCGCCGTTTTTTGACTACACCCCGCAATGGCAAGCGACGCAGCTAAAACCAGACCGATCCAACTGCGTCGCATAACCTTACCCTTGCTTTTCTTGTCTTTAGAACTTTGTGCCGGCTTCAATACCGAAATAGCGCGGCGGGCCGTACAGCGTGAATGTCCACAGACCACCGACGACCTGGCTAGCCGTTTCGTAACGCTCATCGGTCAGGTTCTTACCAACAAGACGCAGCGTGTACTTATCGTCCAGATCAGCAAGGGTGATCGAGGCGTTCAGCAGCGTCCGGGCGCGAAGGAAGGTGTTATCCCGTGCATCCGCAATCGACTGCGTGAACAGGTTGCGGCCCACGTAGCTAACGTTCGCATTAAACGCCAATTTCAGCTTTTCACTCACCGGCGTCGAATAGGTCCCGTCCACGGACCACTGCCACTTCGGCGCACGGTCCAACGGGGCCGTCGACAGATCATAACCTGCGGGAATTGAGGTTTCATACTTACGGTACTTGGCGTCCTGATAGCCAAGAACACCGCGAAGGGTCAGCCCGTCGGTTGGGATAAGCGTTGCTTCTGCCTCGATGCCCTTCACCCGGGCACTGGCTGCATTGAAGAAGCGTGTGACCTGATTGGGCTGACCATTAACGGTGATGGGCACAACAATCTGCTTTTGCAGGTCGCTGTAATCCACCCAGAAGCCGGTCAGGTTAAAGCGAGCGCGGTTGTCGAGGAACTGCGTCTTTACGCCAGCCTCATAGCTGTCTGCCTTTTCAGGATTCGTTGCAGCTGCTGCAGTAGCAAATGCTGCCAAGTCAGCGCCGAACGGACCAAAGCCGCCGATCTGGTCGTTGAACCCGCCGCCCTTGAAGCCGTGCGAATAGGTCGCATACAGGAACGTATCATCGCTGGCCTTATATGCAGCAGAGAACCGGTACGTCGGCTCATTGTCGCTCGCGCGGACAGTGACGACGCCGGCGGTATAGTTGTAAACGCTGGCATCAAGCGGCCGCGAGATGGTGATGCTTGGATCAAAGCCACCACCAAGCTGCGGGATGAACACCTGTTGGCGACCGCGCCAGGTCTTGCGCTCCCAAGTGTAACGACCGCCCGCCGTGAGGGAGAGCTTGTCATTGACCTTGAAGGTACCCTCGGCAAACATCGCTGTCGATTTTGCCTTTTGGGCATTGCACAACAGGTATGGTGTATCATTCCAGGCACCGAAAGGCAGCGGGCCGCCGGTAAGATCAAGGAAGCCAAGCAACTGGTTCACACAGAAGTCGGCATTGTCTCGTTGATGGAAACCACCTGCCACAAAATCGAATGCGCCACCCAAATCTGAGGCGAAGCGAACTTCCTGCTGCCAGGTCTTGCGGTCATCGTCGCGTGTCGCGTCAAACAGAGACAGAACCGAACCATCCGCCGCCACTGGCGCCTGGCCGGTGTAGGTGCTGGGAAGGCGCGAACGCTGGCTGCGCCAACCCGTGATGGAGGTAAACGTGCCCATGCCGACATCAAGGTTCATGTTGAGGTAAACGCCATCGACATTGACGACATGGCCATCCTGCATCCGCATTAGGCCATCCTGACGGTCCGACACGCCTCCGTTGTTGATGGGGTCGCTGCTGGTGTTAGCGCTCGATCCAACATTCAGGCCATTGAACGCGAAACGTTCGCTGGCAGGCGTTTCGTTAACCGTCGCGGGCGTTTCCGAACTATCGCGGATCATTTCATATTGCAGCAACGCATCAAAATTGTCTGCTGGTTCCCAAAGCAATTTTGCACGCAAGTTATAGACATCTGTGCCGCCCACGCGGCGGCCATCACCGCAACCTGAACGGCCAACAAATTTCGCCGTGGTTGCGGGCAGCGGTGATGTCGCTACAAAGGTCCCAACCGGACCATAGCAAGCGCCATTGCGCATGAAGCCGTCTGAATATTCATATCCGCCGACAAGGCGCAGCGCGAGCTTATCCTGAATGATCGGAATATTGACTGACGCGTTTCCGCTGTAAGACTTAAAGCTACCTGCCGTGAGCCGGAACTCCGCTCCGAATTTTGCAAGGTCCGGCCGCTTCGTCTTGACCGTCACAGCGCCGCCATCCGCGTTCTTACCGAACAATGTGCCCTGTGGTCCGCGCAGAACCTCAACTTGCTGCACATCAAACGTATCCAGCAGCTGGGTTTGGACGCTTGGCATCACAAAATCATCAACGGTGACAAGCACAGAGGGCTCATAATACACGATGATGTTGTTCTGGCCGACGCCGCGCATAGCGAAGGAGGCCGCATTAAATCCTGTGATTTTTGCGGCGGAGAAGTTCGGAACAAAGGAGGCAAGATCACCAATATTGTCAGGGCTTGCCTGCTGGATCACCGACTGATCAACTGCGGTGATCGCAATCGGGGTGGTCTGCAGATTGGAATCGCGCCTTGTGGCCGTAACGATGATGTCTGACAGGCCGGTATCTTCTGACACTTCGGCAGCCGCCTGAGCAAAAGCAGGTGTAGCAAGCGCCAGAACCAAGCCTGTTCCAATGCCACTCGCCAAAAATTTACCGCCCATGATATCCTCCCGATACAATTGTTTTCGGCTGCCATTTTTGAACCAAGCAGCTCCTTTCACACTGGTTTGCACATATCGAAATAACAATCAATCATGTTTGTTTTTTTTTGAAATTATGTATCTGTAGGCGCTGCAAGGGTTAGGAGTGCAGTCAATGAATTTCGATTTTCGGCTCTGGGACATTCACACAGGCGCGCATCACCCTTTCAACGATCGGGCACCCAGAATAGACAACGGAACTGCGCGGCCGGACCCAAAACGCTATCACGGTGCAGACTATAAAGACGCCGAATGGGAGCGGATGTGGACGCGGACGTGGTTGCTCGCGGGCCCAGTTAGTGACCTTCGTGAAGATGGAGATTTTGTCCGATTCGACATCGCGGACGAGAGCTTCATTGTCGTGAGACAAGAGGATGGCAGCCTAAAGGCACATTATAATGTGTGCCCCCACAGAGGGAGCCAATTGGTCCTCTCCGATTTTGGTTCGGTTGGGAGCTTCACATGCCCCTTTCACAGCTGGCAATTTGGGCTCGACGGAACCAACACAAAAGTAACGGACGAATTCTCTTTTCATCCTGAAACGCTTTGCCATGATCGCAATCTTACGCCCGTTCGATGCGAAGAAGTGGCGGGCCTTGTCTTCATCTCGCTTTCAAATGATGTGCCGCCGCTTCGCGAATGGCTTGGGCCCATCGCAGACCAGCTGTCCTCCTATGATATTGGCGCGATGAACGTCATTCAGCATAAACAATCGGACTGGGCCGCGAACTGGAAAGGTGGCGTGGACGCCTTTTACGAAATCTACCACCTCCATGCCGTCCATCCTGAGACGCAAGGCGTGATGGATGACCGCACGCAGATCGACCTTTATCCAAATGGCATGAGCCGCCAGTTTGTGCCCTTTGGGCAACCCTCACCTCGGTTTCCTGACCAAATCAACGTAAATGAGGGCATCAAGATGATGCTGCGCGATGCCGGTATTGATCCAGACGCATTTGAAGGGACTGCACAAGACAGCCGGGCCGCGATCCAAGTTGCCAAGCGCGAACGCGCCAAGCGATATGGTCTAGACTATGATAAATTTAGTGACACCCAGCTCAGCGATTCAACGATCTACGGCATCTTTCCGAATGTGCAGATCGGTTGCCATCCTGAAGCAGTGTTCATCCATCGCTTCCTACCGCACCCACATGATCCCAATCGGTTCACCTATGACACGTGCATTCTTTTCGCGCATGTCGACGCGCCGGGCTATGGCCCGCCTGCTTGGATGGGGCTTGCCGAGGGGACCGACACAACCGGGATGACACGCCCTGAAATCGAGCGCGTCCCGCTCGGCGAGCCGCCTAATCTTGGACAGGTATTGGACCAAGATTCTGAACTGCTGCCAATTGTTCAAAAGGGGTCACGCTCGCGCGGTTTCCGCGGACCGATTTGGAGCGAACAGGAGGCAAGGCTGCGGCATTTCCATGCAGAGCTTGACCGACACATTGATGGAGAGATTTGACCATGAGCTGGACCTTCCTTTCACGCTTTAACGTCAAGGCAGACCGAGAAGCAGAATTTCTAACACTAATCCCGCGCATGGAAGCAAACGCCGCCGAGGAAGCCGGAACGTTGGCATATAAGTTTTATCGCCTTGATACGCCGCTTGGTTTCGCCGTTTTTGAGAGCTTTGTTGATGAGGCTGCCGACCAAGCCCATCAAGCAAATCCTGCGAGCACGGACATCATCGCAAGCATGATCGAGTGTATAGATGGCACATACACGCGTGAATATCTGCGTCCCATAGCCGCATGACGCTCATTTACACTCTGGGAGACCTTTTGCGGAATGGCGCCTCTTTGCGTCCGCAAGAGATGGCTCTGATCTTCCCTGACAAGCGCACAAGCTATGCGAACCTGAATGATCGGGCGCGGCTTTGGGCGGCAGCGCTCATAGCGCGGGACGTTCAGCCGGGCGACCATGTGGGCATCTTGCTGACGACGCGCCCTGAATTTGTCGAAGCCCTATTCGGCATTGCGATGGCCGGGGCTGTCGCTGTGCCCGTGAACGCGCGATACCAGCCCGGGGAACTTGCCTTTCTTGTCAAAGATGCAGATTTGGTTTGCTTGATCACCACAGGTCGCGTGGCTGACTCGCTCGATTTCAGCGAGCGGCTGATGACAGCACTCCCATCGCTTGCGGTCGCCCCAGATCCAGAGAACTTGTCCCTAGAAGAAGCGCCGAAGCTTCGGTCAATTATCTGCGTCGATGAGCCTTGCCCGGCAAGCTTAGTGTCAGCAGCCACTGCGCTGGCAGCCCAACCGCTGCCGCCTCATATCTCCACCGAGATTGATGCGCGGATCGACGCTGTTGACCCTCAAAGCACAGCCATGATCCTTTACACCTCAGGGACAACAGCCAATCCGAAGGGCTGCCTGATCCGCCACCGAGGGATTGTCGGGAATAGCCGCAATCTTGGCCGCCGCTACGAGATGCAGCCGGGCGACAGATTCTGGTCGCCTTTGCCCATTTTCCACATCGCAGGAATTCTGCCTCTTGTATCAGTCCTCGACATTGGTGGCGCCTATCTGACAATCCCCAACTTCGATGCCGGCGTCGCGCTGTCCATGTTGGAAACCGAAAAAGCCACGCATGCCTATCCATGCTTCGTAACCATCATGCAGGATCTGATCGAACATCCAAAATTTACCGAAACAGATCTGTCCAGCGTCCGCCTGATGAATGCCAATTTGGGTGTCCAGCCAGACTGGATCAGAGACGGAATGGTCAAAGCCATGCCGCATACGATCATGGTTGGAACCTATGGCCTGACCGAAGGCTCCGGCACAATTTGCACAAGCCGGACAACAGACCCCTGGGAAGCCCGCGGCTGGAAGCTGGGCGTGCCTCTTGATGAGTGGGAAGTCCGGATCGTGGACGTCGAAACAGGCCATGTTTGCGGCTGTGATGAGCGGGGTGAAATCATCGCCCGCGGTCCGAATATGCTGGCCGGATACTATAACGCCCCGGAAAAAACTGCCGAAGTTATTGACGCCGACGGTTGGTTTCACACGGGCGACATCGGTTCCTTCGATGCGCAAGGACAGATCATGTTTCATGGCCGAACCAAAGACATGCTCAAAGTCGGCGGAGAGAATGTGGCCGCAGCAGAGATTGAAGCCGTGCTTCAGTCTCATCCCGCGGTCAAATTGGCGCAAGTCACCGGAATTCCCCACCCCCGCTATGTCGAGGTGCCGGCAGCCTTTGTCGAACTGGCTGACGGAACGAACACCAGCGAGGCAGACCTCATCGCACACTGCACGGGCAAGCTGGCTGGCTTCAAACTACCTCGTCATGTCCGTTTTGTGACCGATTGGCCGATGTCGGCCTCCAAGATTCAGAAATTCCGCCTGCGCGACATGCTTGTCGCCGAACTTACGAAAGCCTAATCTATGCGCAAATCATTCATCGCCAAGTTGGTAGCCAAGCCGGAGAAGGCAGCCGATCTCGAAGCGCTGCAAACCGAATTGCGGCAGCTTGTCCACGCCCATGAGCCCGATTGCGAAGTCTATGAACTGTTCAAGGCGACAGACGAGCCCTTCACCTATTTCTGCATCGCGACGTTCAAATCCGAAGCGGCGTTCGATCATCACATGGGCATCGACTTCCACGATCGTCTTGTCCCGCCAATCCTTGACTGTCTGGCGCAAGAGATGGTCCTGAGCTTTCACGAAGCCGTCTGACGATCAGTGAACATGAAAATCTTGCCGAAATTGACTCAAACTGCCTCAAGCGCGCGATCCGCTGGAGGCGTCCCGCCTGCGACGCCAACGCAGCAGTGGCTTAAGAGCGCCCAGACCAAAAAGCGTCTGATTGAAGGTGCCATTCGCTGCATCGTCAAATTCGGCTATTCGAGAACGACCGCCGCACGTGTCGCTGCAGAGGCGGGTCTGTCTCGTGGTGCCATGCTCCATCATTTTGAAAACGGCGAAGCGCTTATGCACGCCGTGATCGCCGAACTACATGAAAAGCGCCTTCGGGCAATTCGGCGCAGCGGCGATATTGCCAGCCGGGATGTCCACGAAATCGTGCGGGCCTATTGGGACCAGCTTTCCAGCCCGAGTTTCACCGCCTTCCACGAACTGTCGATTGCCGCGCGCACCGATCAGGGACTGGCCCAGATACTCGAACCTGCACAGGCTGAATTTCGTGAGCGCAGATATGCCTTGTCTATCGAGGCCTTCCCCGAATGGCAGAAGAACCGCACCAATTTCGATCTGGCGCTCGCTTTATCGCAACAAACCATTGAAGGTATGGCTATCAACCGCCTCGTCCATGGACTGGATGAGGCGATGGTCGAACCGCTATTGACCAATCTTGAACGGCAGATCCAAGAGCTAAAGCCGCCTGCCGATTAGGTAATTTTTAGCCGGAAAGACGTCCTTGCGGACGCCACGCCGGACGAAACAGCCCCGCCGGAAATGTTCGTGGTTTTGTTCGCAAATGGCGCGCCCGGCAGGATTCGAACCTGCGGCCCCAAGCTTAGAAGGCTCGTGCTCTATCCAACTGAGCTACGGGCGCGCACGGCTTGCCTCATAGAGGGGTTTTTGCCTGAGCGGAACCTCCAGAGGTGACAGAACGCTGATTTGCCGTCAGGGACGGAAATGATGGCGGCATTAATCGACACTCCCGCAGAAGACCGGAGCAAGCCTCGGCTTATGTCGGGGCTGTTGATCTGCTTGGTTGTCTTTAGCTGGATATTGGCCTTGGCCGAGCGTCTTTGGGCGGGACGGGCTCTGCCGCTGTGGATTGACGAGACATGGACCGCGATGATTGCGGGGCAGCCGGATTGGGCGCGCTTCTGGCACGAGGCCTGGCTCGATGTGAACCCGCCCCTTTATTATGGCTTTATGGCGCTTTGGACGCGGATTGCGGGTCTGTCGGACCTCGCTTTACGGCTGCCAAGCGTCCTCTTCGTTATCATCGCGGCCCTCCTCCCCCTGATGTGGCGCGGCACCGCGCTGTCCCGCAGCGGACGATTATGCTGGTCTGCCCTCCTCATCCTGTGGTGGCCGGGGTTTGAAATCTCGCTGGATGCGCGCGGCTATGGCCTGTTGCTGTTGCTGTCGGTGGCGCAGACACTCGCCTTTGCGACCGTTCTGGAGCACCCGGACCGGCGCACGACAGGGCTTTGGTCCGCGCTCGCCGCCGCTGCCATCCTCACCCATTATTTCGCGCTGATCCCCGCCGCTGTGCAGGGCATGGCCCTGTTGGTGCGTGAGCGGCAGCGCGCCATTCGCTTGTGGCCTGCAGCGCTTCCCTTCGTGCCTGCAATGGCATGGCTCATCTTCCATGCGCCGCGCCTCGCCGACTATGCGCGCCCGGACGTCGCCTGGTATGAACCGTTCACAGCCGAGCTCGCCGCCGGGTTCGTGCAGTATCTTGTCGGCCCACCGGGCTGGACCCAATGGGCGCTGATCGGGGCGGCTCTTGTTCTTGTGATTGCCGCTTCGTTCGGCCGACACACCCGCCCTACGGACGAGGCAAAACAATTGGAGGTTGCGGCACTGTTGGGCGTTGCCGCCCTTCTTCTCCTGCTCGGCCTTGGGATGGCGCGTGATACGCTCACGGACCGCTATCTGGTGCCGGTGGTGCCGCCTGTCCTGCTCGCCGTGGTCATGATCGCACAGCGCTTTGAAAAGGCCGCCCTTGGCCATGCGCTGCTGACCCTCGCCTTCCTTGCCGACCGCATCGTGATGCTCGATCATCTCACCCGCGGACGAAT